>JAUWOM010000073.1 GCA_030612085.1 Actinomycetes bacterium | reverse complement strand
TGTCCTGTACACAAAGAGTTTCCTCTTTGTTTAATACAGAACTTACAGAGCAAGAGACTAGAGAAGTATCTCTTGGTGTGTTCTTTAACTTTACTGATAACTTCTGCTTCATTTAAAGCCTCCTAATCAACTAGTTACCCTTGAATCTCACGACTCAAGCCCCTTCCTTTAGGAAGGGGTGATTGACTGAGTGATTTTAGCAAAAATTTAAAGAATTAACAAAAGATTATTAATCGAACCCACGTTTGCTTATTTATAAAATTTATGATATATTATAAACTATATAAAAATTTTTTTAAATATAAATGTATTTTGCAATCGGTTTCTAAAATAACAGGAGAATATTAATGATTGGTGAAAAACTTACAAAGAGACAAAAACAGATCTTAGATTTTATTGAAGAGTTTATTATTAAAAAGGCTTATCCCCCAACAGTTAGAGAAATCTGCAAAGCAGTGGGGCTTAGCTCTCCAGCAACTGTTCAGAGTCATTTAGATAAACTAAAAACAAAAGGATATATTAAAAGAGATCCGCTAAAACCCAGGACAATTGAAGTAATATCTCCATCTATAAAATATGAAGGAATTTTAGGAAAGAAATTTGTTTCAGTTCCAATTGTAGGTAAAATTGCTGCTGGAATACCACTTTTAGCAGAACAAAATATTGATGAATATTTTCCACTCCCTACTAATTTTATTAGCTCTAAAGATAATTTTATGTTAAGAGTGAAGGGTGAAAGTATGATAAATGCAGCAATTAAGCCTGGAGACTTATTGATAATAAAAAGACAGAACAATGCTGAAAATGGTGATATTGTGATTGCATTGGTAGAAGATGAAGCTACAGTAAAAAGATTCTTTAAAGAGGATGGCAAAATACGTTTACAACCAGAAAACGATCTTATGGAACCAATAATATTATCCAATGTTAAAATATTGGGAAAAGTAATCGCATTAATAAGGAAAATATAGTTATATTATAGATTATGCTTTTACTACTTTATCTATTTTGAAACACTCAACTCTTTGTAGAGCATGTTTTGGTATGAGTACTCTTACTTCAATAGAATTTTCTAAATAAGTTTTTTCTTTTATCTTGCCTAATTCGTAAAGATATGAAAGGATGTTAGTTTTTTTATAGGGGATTGATAATATCACCTCAACTGTATTTCTATCGATAACTTTTATCAGTCTTTTAATCAGAACATCTATTCCGTTACCTTTTAATGCAGATATAAAAACTCCATCTGGGTATCTTTCTTTTAATCTATTTATTTCTAACCTTGGAAGGAGATCTATTTTATTAAAAACCATAAGTATAATGTTTTCATTAGCTTCAATATCAACCAGGACCTTATTAACTGCTTCTATCTGCTCTTCCATGTTAGGATGATATGAATCAATAATGTGAAGTAGTATGTCTGACTGCTTAACTTCCTCGAGAGTAGATCTAAAAGCAGCAATAAGTTGATGAGGTAATTTTTTAATGAAACCCACAGTATCGGAAAACAACAGCACTCTTCCACCATCTACTTCTCTTCTTCTAATTGTTGGGTCTAAGGTTACAAATAACTTATTGTTAACTTCAACATTACTATCACATAAGAAATTTAACAGTGTTGATTTTCCTGAATTTGTATATCCGATTAAGGATACTAATGGTATTCTTTTCCCTTTTCTCTTCTGTCTCTGAACATTTCTATGAACTTTTAATTGCTCTATCTCTTTTTTCAATAAACTAATTTTTTTCTGAATTTTTCTTCTATCCACTTCCAATTTTTTTTCACCAGGTCCTCTTGTCCCTATTCCTCCTCCTAATCTTGACATTTCTATTCCTCTTCCCTTAAGTCTTGGAAGTAAATAATTCATTTGAGCTAACTCAACCTGTAGTTTACCTTCATAGCTATGTGCATGCTGTGCAAATATATCTAATATTAAAGCTGTTCTATCAATCACCTTTACACCTATCTTCTTATTCAGTTTATCCTGTTGAGAAGATGTAAGCTCATCATCAAAAATAACAGTATTTGAATTAAGCGAATTAACCATTTCTGATAATTCATTAACTTTACCAAGACCTATTAAATACCTAGGATCAAATGAATCTCTTATCTGAACTACTTCTCCAGCCACTTCTGCACCTGATGTGATTGCTAAATTGGCAAGTTCTTTTAATGATTCCTCAATTTGGTATAATGTTTGATGGGGAAGTTTAATGCCTACTAAAATGGCTTTTTCGAGTGGTTCTATAGTGGTTATTCTTGTTGTATTTTCTGTTGATTTTTTAATATTTACTCTTTCTCCAATTAGTTGTTTTTCAAAAAAATATAAGAATTAAAATTTATAATTTTAATTTATCAATAACTTATATTACTGAATAACATTTTTATTGTTTACTCCCTATCATATTGAGACAAAAGCCAGCTATCTGAAAGTCTACCTCTATACACATAATCTACAGCACCTGTTAAGATGATATTGTTATCTTTCTCACGCCACAAGATTTCTAATTTTCCACCTAAAAGATGTACACCCAATTTTCGTTCAGTTTTATTTTTTAAAACTGATGCAATAGCTGCTGCACAAGCTCCAGTTCCACAAGATTCTGTCTCCCCTACTCCCCTCTCCCACACTCTAATATAAATCTCTTTTTTATTTTTCACTTCTACAAATTCAATATTTGTATTATTAGGGAAAAGTTTATGTTTCTCCAAAATTGGGCCTAATTTTTTTACCGGAGCTTTATCTATGTCATCCACAAAAATTACACAATGGGGATTACCAATAGAGAGGCAGGAAGCAAAAATTTTTTGTTTCTCCCCTATAAAGATTTCTTCATTTAATGGGTCTCCATCCTTCCCTCTTATAGGAATCTTTTCCCTTTTAAACTCTGGTATTCCCATGTTCACACTGATCTTATTAATTACACCTTCCCCTTTTTTGATAATTATCTCCTTTATTCCAGCCAATGTTTCTATGTTAAATTTTTTCTTTTGCATTAATCCCAGGTCAGATATGTATCTACCCAAACATCTAATACCATTTCCGCTTATTTCAGCTTCTGAGCCATCAGCATTATATATAGTTGCTCTAAAATCTGCTTTATCAGAAGGTAGTAGAACAACTACACCATTTGCACCAATTCCATAACATCTCTCACAGATATTTTTTATAAGATGAGGTGGAATATCATTTTCTTCAAACAATGAATTAACAATAATAAAATCATTACCTAATGCATGCATCTTTGTAAATTTCAATTTTTACACCCCTTATAATAATTACCTGATAAAATGATTTTTCTATTTTAATTGTTTAAACAATTTTTTTTAAAATACAATTTCAATTATTTTATTAATTATACTATCAAATTTCTTATTCTTTTTGATAAAAAACCAATTTACTCGAGGATCAGCCCTTAACCACGTTAATTGTCTTTTTGCGAAATTTCTTGTATTTTTCTTTATGAGTTTTATAGCTTCTTCTTTTGTCAATTCATCGTTAAAAAATGAGAGAACTTCTCTATAACCTATTGCCTGTTTTAAAGCAAATTTGTTTCCATATCCCTTTTTTATTAATCCCTCAACCTCATCAAAAAGTCCTGAACTGATCATATTATCTACTCTTTTTTCGATATCATTATATAGTTCATCTCTATTTTTGTTTAACCCAATCATGGTTAAATCATAAATAGACTTTCTTTCTTTCCACTGTTTTTGAAAGGATGAGAATTTTTTACCAGATGTATAATATACTTCTAAAGCTCTAATTATTCTTCTTATATCGTTAGAGCCAATTTTTTTTGAATATTCTTTATCCACTTTAATCAGTTCCATATACAATGATTTTAATCCTTCAGTTTCTATCCTATTTTTTAATTTGTCTCTCTCCCTTTTATTAAATATATTATCTGCAAAATGCAAATCATCAATTACTGATCTAATATATAATCCAGAACCACCAACTAAAAATGGAATTTTTCCTCTATTTAAAATATCATCAATACATTTTCTTGCTGATCTTTGGAATTCAGCAACAGTCATTATGTGATCTGGAGGACAAATATCAATCATATGATGAGTAATTTCTTTTCTCTGCTCGATTGTCGGTTTTGCGGTACCAATATCCATTCCAATATATACCTGTATTGAATCTGCGGAAATTATTTCAGCGTTTATCTTCTTTGAAACTTCAATTGATATTTTAGTTTTACCAATGCCAGTAGGACCAATAAGTGCTATCAACTTCTTTTTCTTGTTTCTTTTATTCATTTCTATAATTAATTTTTTTTAAATTTTTAAGTTTATATTGATTATATTATAAAAATTCAGTAGGTCATTATAACTTAATCTTTGAAATTAACTTATTTATAATAAAAAAGTTAATATAAAGCCAAGCAGGAATTCCTATTAATAATCCAACCATATCAACTAATCTGATTTCACGAATCTTATTAATGTAAATTAAAAGTGGACCTTCAAATTTAGTTGGGATAGCAAATATAATTGCAATACTAAGTATTACTAATAGGAAAGCAATGATCAATTTTGTCATATTTTTTATTATAGATTGAATAATTTAAATTTTTTATTGATAAAAAGTTAAGAATTAAAAAACATTTTTAAATAATTTACACATAAATATTTATTGTTTAAGTTGAGACATGAATTGGGTTTACTTGTGACGAGTGACTGTGAAACAATATATCTCAAATTCTTCATCAGGAAATATACCAGCTTTATTTTTTGCAATATTAACTTGCATTTTTGGTGTATCTACTCCTTCAAGATCTGGTAATAATAATCCAGTTTTATGTCCCGATTTAACTATGACACCATATTTTTCAGGATCAAGTTGTGATATATCTTCTATTTTTTCAGGTTCACTTAAAATATCCACACTATAAGTTAAAAACTCCAACTCTTCTTCTCTAACAGGTAGAAAACGAGGGTCCTTTGTGGCAGATGAAATTGCATTAGAAATGATTTCCTCAACTATGCTATTCTTTGTTGGATAAATAGTTCCAATACAACCTCTAAGTTTACCTTTCTTTTTTATAGATACAAAAACTCCAGCTTTTTCTTTAATAAATTCTTCAAGAATGTTTTTATTTGATAGAACTTTACCCACTTCTATATATTTTTCAACAGCTTTTTTTGCAAGTTCTATATATTTATCCATTTTTCTCTTTTCTATTTTTACTATTATATAGGCATAATTTCTGCTACCATGTACCCTACACCAAATGGACCTTCATATGATAATACTTTGGATTCTACATCTTTTCCATCAAAACAGCCTGCAAGAACAAATATTGAACGTAACCCACATTCTCCAGCATTATAAATTAACTTATCGTCTAATTGGAATAGTTCTTCAAATCTTGAACTATTTATTATCTCAACTATCTTCTTATCAAATTTCTCACCTTCCGGATGAAAACCAGCTGGTGCTCCAGGTTTTAATCTGTGAGACAAATCTCCACTGGCAATAAAAACAGCGTCTTTTCCAGTTTCTTCAACAGTATTATTAATTATTTTTCCAAATTTATAATGATTTTTATAATTTAGAAAAGATATGGAGAGACTAATCAAATTGTACTTATTTTCATCAGTTAGGTAATAAAGAGGAACTATTACTCCATGATCCAATTCATTTT
>JAUWOM010000025.1 GCA_030612085.1 Actinomycetes bacterium | reverse complement strand
TCTTCAGTTTCTTGAGCTGCTTTCTCCATAAGAGCTGTAGGAGCAAAGTACGTACCATAAGTTCTAAGCACTAAAACTCCTAATATTAATATAGCTAATATGCTTATAATTGAAGCAAATTGCCATTTTGCCCAGACTGGTTTTGGTTTTAAAACTGGAAGCATTTCTGTACTTTTTTCTCTAACTAATTTAGCCAACTTTTTTGCTTTATCAAAAGATAAATCATAAAAAGTAGATGAGGAGATGAATTCTTTTACACCTTTTATCTCATTAAAATACTTTTTGCAATCTGGGCATGTTTTTATATGCTCTTCTACTTTTTTATTTTGGTTAATAGAGAGCTCAGAATCAACATATTCAGAAATCATATTTTTTATATTTTTGCAATTCAATTTATCACCTTTAAATATATCTTTTAATATAAGACTTTAAAAATCTATTTTTTGTTCTCTTTCTTCTTTCAAAATATTTCTTAAGATCTCTCGAGATCTGCTTATTCTTGATTTAACTGTTCCTAAAGGAATATTTAAAATTTCAGATATTTCTTTATATTTCAAATCGTATATATCATTTAGTACAATTACAATTCTAAGATTTTGTGGTAGTTTTTGAAGTAGATTCTGTACTTTATCTATTTCTTCAGCTTCTAAAATTCTATTTGAAACTTCATTAAATCTATTTTTATAAGTAACCTTTTCTGTTAATTTTAGTTCTTCATAAGAACCAGATATTGATTTTTTTCTTTTAATAAGTATGTCTTTACAGACATTACATGTAATTCTATAAAGCCATGTAGAAAACTTAGAAGCCCCCTTAAAGCTTTTAGCTCTTTTAATTAATCTGATAAATGTTTCCTGGGTTGCATCCCATGCGTCTTGAGAATTATTCATAAAGCGGAATGATAAATTATAGATATTTTTCTGGTGACGTTTAACGAGTTGAACAAGAGCTTCCTCATCCCCTCTTGTGTAATATCTTATAAGTTTTTCATCATTTATTTTTTCTCTTTTATATTTTATCGTCATGAAATAATTTCTCTCTTTTATATTTGACTGTTACTGAATTTAAAACTAATATTATCTATAATATTATAATATCTAAAAAAATTCCATGTAAAGATTACACAGCCTATTCTGAACTAAGTTCTAGTTGTCATTGCGAGCCACTGAAGGTGGCGTGGCAATCTCTATTATTGACAATAATTTATATACTGAGATTGCTTCGTCGCTTCGCTCCTCGCAATGACAACTTAAATTTATTTCATCGCAATGACAAGATAATATTAAGTTTTCAAAGAGCAAAATACCAAAAGTGTTGACCTAATTCGTTTATAATACATATTACAATTTGACTTTATATAAAAATTTGATTAAACTTTTTTCTATCTATTTAAATAATTATAGTTATATTTAGGTTGAAATAAAAATGAAGATAAGAGATTTAATTATTATTGGAGCAGGTCCAGCTGGAATGAGTGCTGGAATATACGCAGCCAGATCAGCTTTATCACCTCTCATTATAGAATCACAAATGCCCGGTGGTCAGGTAGCTCTTACAGATTTTATCGAAAACTACCCAGCATTTCCCAATGGTATGTCTGGTCAAGAGTTAACTAAACTTATGGAAGAACAGTGTAATAATTTTAATGTTGAGTTTATGAACTTTATCCAGGTTGATTTTGTTGAAAAGGAAAACAAAATCTTTAAGTTAAAAACTAACCAGGGTGATTTTTTTGCTAAAACTGTTATAGTTGCAACTGGAGCAAGTCCAGCTGAACTGGGTATTCCTGGAGAAAGGGAGTTTAAAGGAAGAGGAGTTTCATATTGTGCAACTTGTGATGGACCCTTGTTTAAGGATAAAGATATCCTTGTTGTTGGTGGTGGGGATTCAGCTGTTCAGGAGGCAATCTATTTATCTAAATTTGTATCATCTTTAAAGATAGTTCATAGAAGGGATAAATTAAGAGCAAGAAAGATGCTACAAGAAAAAGCTATTAAAAATCCCAAAATAGATATTTTGTGGAATTCTAATCTATTGGAAATTAAAGGAAAGGATTTGGTTGAGAGGGTAGTAATTTTTAATAATAAAACAAATCAGAAAAGAGAGATAAGAATAGATGGCGTTTTTATGTATGTGGGATTTAAACCAAGTTCATCCTTAGTTAGAAACTTAGTAGAAATGGATAAACTGGGTAGAATAATAACAGATCATAAAATGAGGACTTCTACTACTGGATTGTTTGCTGCTGGGGATGTAAGAAATACACCTCTAAGACAAGTCGTTACTGCTGTTTCAGATGGAGCAATAGCAGCTATAAGTGCAGAAGAATATTTAGAATATGAATTAAAACAGTAGTTGTAAATATAATAAATTCTTAGGGGAAAAGGAAATTAAGTCTTCTAAGAATGGTTTTAATTAAAGATTATATAAAATATAAATTTTAAAAAGAGAGGAGAATGAGCATATGGCAGAAGGAATATTAACATTAACTGATGAAAATTTTCAGGAAACTATTGAGAATACAGAATTGCCTATAATTGTGGATTTTGGGGCTTCATGGTGTGGACCTTGTAGAATGATGGAACCAATATTTAATGTATTAGCAAAGGAATTGGAAAATAAGGTAATACTCGCAAAATTAAATGTTGATGAAAATCCTGAAATTTCTAAGAATTATGAGATTATGAGCATTCCAACATTTATAATGTTTCAAGATGGAGAATTAGTGAAAAAAGTAATGGGAGCTCACCCAAAGGAGAAATTTTTAGAAGAATTTGGTTTGAAATAATTTAATAATATTATATAAATTTAAATTTCTCTCAAAAATAATAAAAATATCCTATAAATTAAATTTATCAATTCTTTAAAATTTGTTTAGATAAATATTATTTTGTGTTTGAACTTTTATGAAACTAAAAAGAGGATCCAAGGGTAAAGAGGTTGTTGATTTACAAACCAGGTTAAAATCCTTAGGATTTTCACTTGGTTTAGAGGATATTGATGGTTTTTTTGGAATAAAGACAGAAGAAGCTGTTAAATCCTTTCAACAAAAAAGAGGTCTGGCAGTTACAGGTACTATTGATTCAATTACATGGTTGGAAGTTGTTGAAGCAGGATACACTTTAGGAAGTAGAACTCTATATTTAAAAGTACCACCTTTTAGAGGTGATGATGTTAAGACTTTACAACATTATCTCAATTCACTTGGGTTTGATTCAGGAGAAGAAACAGGAATTTTTAACAAAAAAACAGAAACTGCTGTTAGAAAATTTCAAAATAACATGTCTTTAGATGAGGATGGACTTGTTGGTTTAGAAACTATAAAGTCTCTTAATAATTTAAAAAGATCATTAGAGAGAGGGACTAATTATCATATTCCAGAAAGAAAAATCATCAAGCATACTAAGCCAATAATCTGTATTGATCCAGGACATGGGTTACCTGATGATCCAGGTAAAATAGGAGTTTACGGGTTAACTGAGGCTGAAGTCTGCTGGGAAATTGCTGAAAATCTAATTCAAGAGATTTCAAAAACAGACGTGGATGGATGCTTAACTCAAAAGATTGGTAAAAATTTAAATGAGAGTGAGAGAGCATTGGTTGCGAATTCAAAAAAAGTAAATATTTTAATAAGTATTCACTTAAATTATTGTGATAACCCATTTGCCGAGGGAAGTAGTTGTTATTATTTCTCATCCGGATTATCATTCTCAAATTCTGGAAAAATACTTTCAAACTTAATAGAGGACAATTTAATCGAAAGATTAAAGGTACCGGATTGTAGGGTTCATGGAATGAATATACCAATTCTAAAAGAAACATCAATGACATCTGTAAGAGTAGAACCAGGATTTATTTCAAATCCAGAGGAAGAGAAAAGGATGGCAACTAAAAAATATAAAAGAAATATAGCAGTTGCCATTTTAACAGGCATAAAAGATTTTCTAAATAAGGATATTTAAAGATATTATTAGAATTTAAAATATTAATTTTTTGTAATATTATTAATTTTATATTAGAATCTTACAATAATAGTAAATGATAAGTAGTTGAAGAAGTGAAAAATGGAGGTTATTAATTGGATGATCCTTTACTTAAAAAGAGGAGAAACTTCTTTATTATAAGTAAAATTGTTTTTAGTGTAATTTTAGTCATTTCATTTACACTTTCCTACTCGTCACCACTTAGTGCCACGCCTTTAAGTGAAAAAAAAGCTGAAAAAGATAGACTTATTGAAGAAATATATCGCATTCATGAGGACCTTGATGAAACAGTTGAGAAATATAATTTTTATCAGGATGAGCTTAACAAGGTTGAATCAAAGATAATATTTCTTGAAAAACGAAAAAGTAGACTTAATTTTGAACTCAACTCTTTAAAAACAGAGCTTGAAGAGGCATTAGAAGAAATTTATAAATATGGACAGGTGAATTTTGTATATATAGTGTCATCTCCAGACACTATTAATGATCTGATGGATAGAATGAAACTCTTTTCAATAGCTGGAGAAAAGCATGCTCAGCTGATAATGAAGGTTGAGGAAATAAGAAATGAAATTATTAATATTGAGCAGGAAGCTGAGAAGCAAAAGAAGATAATATTAGGTTTGATATCAGAATTAAATTTGATAAAAGAACAAGTGGAAGAAAAAATAAGGGAGATGGAAGGACTTCTTGCCAAGGTTAAGCAGGATATACAAATCTTAGAAAGAGAGATGTATGCACCAGTAATTAATTTCATTTCTCCATCTGATTATACAGGTGTGGTATCTCTTGCATTAGCTCAACAGGGAAAGCCCTATGCTTGGGGAGCCTCGGGTCCTAATAGCTTTGACTGTTCGGGGCTTGTTTATTGGGTTTTTAGAAAGTTTGGATCCTATCTACCTCGAACTGTAAGAGGTCAATATAATGCAGGAACTCCTGTTTCAAAATCAGATCTTAGACCAGGAGATTTAGTTTTTTTCAAAAACTTTACTCATGTTGGAATATATATTGGAAATGGAAACTTCGTTCACGCTCCACATACTGGAACTAGAGTAAGAGTGGAATCATTAAGTAGACCATATAGGGTGAAAAACTATTGTGGAGCCTGTAGTATTTAAGACTAATAACAAACTTCTAAAATTATCAAAAAAATGTCTACAGGATTATTTTATCATCCAATTTTTTTAGAACATGATACGGGATGGGGTCATCCGGAAAGAGCACAAAGATTAGTTACAATATTAGATGAAATTGAAAAAAGAAAAGATTTAAATAATATTGAAACTGTTTTGCCTGATAAAGCCTCTATAAAGGATATCCAATTAAATCACAGTGATAACTATATTAAATTAATTCAAAATACATCAGAAATAAAAGGCATAAAACATTTAGATCCCGATACAGCAGTCTGTTCAAAGTCATATGAAAGCGCGCTTCATGCATGTGGAGCAGTTTTAAATGCAGCCAAGTCAGTATATGAGGGGATTTATAGAAATGCATTTGCTTTAGTGAGACCACCTGGACATCATGCACTTTTTTCCCAAGCTATGGGTTTTTGTATATTTAATAATATTGCAATAGCTGCTAAGTATTTAAAGAATGTAATGGGTTTGCGTAAAGTAGTTATTATTGATTGGGATGCCCATCATGGAAATGGTACACAAGATTCATTTTATAATGACCCAGATGTCCTTTATATATCTTTACATCAATTTCCTTTTTATCCAGGAACTGGTTCTGCCAATGAAATTGGAACGGGTATTGCAAAAGGATTTAATGTAAATATACCAATGTTTGCATATAGTGGGGAGAATACCTATTTATTGGCAATAGAAAGGATCATTTCTCCGATTGTTTATCAATTTTCGCCAGAATTCATCTTGATTAGTGCTGGATATGATGGACATTATAAAGACCCTTTAACTCAACTTCTTTTAACAAGTAATACATTTTTTAAATTATCAAAAGCTGTAATAGAAATAGCGAATGAAGTTTGTAGTGGTAGAATTATTTTCTCTTTAGAGGGCGGCTATTACTTAAAGGGATTATCTCAAAGTGTAGTAGAAACTCTCAGAGCAATGGTCGGGTATAATAATCCAGTTCCTTACCCATCAGAAGAGTTAAAGGAGAGGAATTCAAGCATGGAAATAGAACAAATAATAGAAATTCAAAAAAGATATTGGAAATTATAAGAAATGCTTTTAAAAAAATATGTAATCCAAAAATATATTAAATTTCGTCTTTTACTTTTAGTTTTTCTATTGATTACAAACCTGCTTATCTTGTTAGGTTGTGAATTTTTAATATTTAAATCTGAACCTGAAAGAACGGTTTTTAGTTTTTTTAATGACCTGAATTTAAAAGATGTTGAAAGGATATATGATAAATATCTCTTAAATAATGATAAATTAGAGATAGACAAGGAAGATTTTAATTTATTGATTTCCAAATCTCTCTCCTCTGTCAGAAAAATAGAGGTAAAGAGAACCGATTTATTAAAAAGGAATGATGAGAAAGCAGCGGTAAGTGCAAATTTTATTATTACTTATGTTGATGACAGAGAAGAGATAAGAACAGAAGAAATATTCCTAATTTATGAAGATGGGAAGTGGAAAATCAATTTTGAAGAAACATTTTTGTCTTTAAAGCCACAACCTTGAGTAAAAAAAGCTGAAAAAGGTAGACTTATTAAAGAAATATATCGCATTCATGAGTAAGAAATTCTTTTAAACACAATTTCTATATAACCTCTATTACTTCCGCATTTACTAAATTATTGTTTATCTTGACGATTTTATTCTCCTAACAAAATATGTAAAAAAATATTGATTTTTTTGTGAAATTCTGGTAGAATATGAAAACTTGATAATATTATTATTAAGATACTTGACAATATTATTATAAAGTTTTATAATTTTACCTACAGATTTTGGTTTATTATTAAATATTTGAAATTTTTAAAATAAAAATAAAAAGGAGGATGAAATAATGTCAAAACCAATTGGTATTGATCTAGGTACAACCAACTCATGTATTGCTGTATTTGAGGGAGGAGAATCAACAGTTATACCAAATGCGGAAGGTGGTAGGGTAACTCCATCAGTTGTAGCTTTTACTAAATCTGGTGAGCGTTTAGTAGGAATGATAGCAAAAAGACAAGCAATAACAAATCTGGATAGAACTATATCATCTATTAAGAGAAAAATGGGTTCGAAACATAGAGTAAAGATAGATGATAAAAATTATTCACCACAAGAAATCTCTGCAATGATATTACAGAAAATGAAAGCTGATGCAGAAGCATATTTAGGTGAAGAGATAACTGAGGCAGTAATTACAGTTCCAGCATATTTTGAGGATAGTCAAAGAAAAGCTACAAAGGATGCTGGTAAAATTGCTGGAATGAAAGTACCAAGAATAATAAATGAGCCAACAGCAGCTGCTCTTGCATATGGTTTGGATAAGGAGCAAGATCAGAAAATATTAGTTTTTGACCTCGGTGGAGGAACATTTGATGTTTCAATTTTAGATATTGGAGATGGAGTTTTCGAGGTGAAAGCTACAAGTGGGAACAATCTTTTGGGTGGGGATGACTATGATAAGAAAATAACGGAATGGTTAATTTCTGAATTTAAAAAAGAACAAGGAATAGATCTTTCTAAAGATAAGATGGCGTTGCAAAGACTTAAAGAGGCAGCTGAAAAGGCAAAATGTGAACTTTCAACTACTCAAACTGCTAATATAAACTTACCTTTTATTACAGCTGATGAGTCAGGACCAAAACACCTTGAGATGACACTTACTAGAGCTAAACTCGTTCAATTGGTTTCTGATCTAATTGATAAGTGTGTTGGTCCAACAAAAAGAGCAATGGAGGATGCTGGGGTAAAGCCTGGAGATTTAGATCATGTCCTATTAGTTGGAGGGCAAACTAGAATGCCTGCAGTAAGAGATTTAGTAAAGAAATTGACAGGAAAAGAACCGAGAAAAGATATAAATCCTGATGAAGTTGTTGCTGTAGGAGCAGCAATTCAAGCAGGAGTTCTAAAGGGCGAAGTTAAAGATGTTCTTCTACTGGATGTTACACCTTTGTCATTAGGTATTGAGACAAAAGGTGGAGTTTTTACAAGATTAATTGAGAGAAATACTACAATTCCTACCAAAAAGGGAGAAATATTTTCCACAGCTGAGGATAATCAAACAACTGTTGAGATTCATGTACTTCAAGGTGAAAGACTAATGGCAGCTTTCAATAAGACATTGGGTAGATTTCAACTTGTAGGAATACCACTGGCTCCAAGAGGAATTCCTCAGATAGAGGTGACTTTTGATATTGATGCTAATGGAATTGTTCATGTATTTGCCAAAGATCTTGGAACTGGAAATGAACAGAAAATAACAATAACTTCTTCAGCAGGAATATCTGATGAAGAGATAGAGAAAATGATGAAGGAAGCTGAAGTTCATGTAGAGGAAGATAAAAAGAAAAGAGAAGAAGCTGAGATACGAAATAATGCGGATAATCTCATATATTCAACAGAGAAATCGTTAAGACAATTAGGTGATAAATTACCTTCAGGAGAAAGAAGCAATATAGAATCTACTATTTCGGAATTGAAAAAAGCATTAGCTGGAACAGATGTTGAAGCTATAAGACAGAAGTCACAAGATTTGATGGATGCCTCTCATAAATTAGCCGAAGCAGTGTATGCCCAGACAACTCAAAAGACTACAAAAGCTGAAGAGTCTAAAGGTGAGAAAAAAGTGAAACCAGAAGAAGAGGAAGAAGTCGTGGATGCTGATTATGAGATTGTGGATGAAAACGAATAGAATTTAATAAGTACCAGGTCTTGACATAAGACATATAAGCTTCGGGTATACTTTCTCGACTATCTATCCTCTCCCCTGGTGGGAGAGGTAAGGAGAACTTCTCTTATGATTCCCCTCCCTTTATGGGAGGGGGTAGGGGGAGGGTAAAATGTCTTCGAAAGTATACCGCAAAGCCTTTAATAGGACTTAAATTTAGATAATTTTATAAGAAATAATTAAAAAATAGAAGGGAGATAAATAGTCATTAGGAGATTTTATGTCAGAAGCTAAAAAGAAAAATGAATCGTATTCGAAAATTAGTTATGGCAAAATTCTATTTAAAAATAATGAAAAAAGCAATGAGGAGGCAAGTAAGAATCAGTCTCAAAAAATCAAACCAGAATCAATTAAAAAGAAGAAATTAAAAAGAAAAAAAACTAAGAGTGAGATAAAGTTGAATAAAAAGATTGCAGAATTAAAAAAAGAAATAGATGAGAAAAACAATCAACTGGATGAGAAAAACAATCAACTAAATGATTATATTGATACCCTGCAGAGAAAACAAGCGGAATTTGAGAACTATAAAAAAAGGATTTTAAGAGAACAGAGTAAATCCAAAACATTAGCTAATATGGATTTAATAAAGAAGCTTCTCCCCATACTTGATGATCTTGAAAAGGTAATAATTTCTAAAGAAAACAAAGATGAAGTTAAAGCCATTATTGATGGTATAGATATTATATATAAGGAATTTGATAAGATATTAAATAAAGAGGGAGTAAAAGAAGTTTATCCTGAAGGGGAAATGTTTGATCCAAGGTATCATCATGCATTAATGCAATTTGAAAGTGATGAACATGAGGAAGGAACAGTACTTGAAGTATTACAGAAGGGATATCTTCTAAATGATAGATTACTAAGACCTGCAACTGTAAAAGTCTCAAAAAAACCAGATAAGTCCTGAGAAAAAATTAAATTGAATTTAACAAAGCAAAAATTTTATTAAGATTTATTTTTGGTGAATTAATTGGAATTTAAGGATTATTATAGGATATTAGGTGTAGATAAAAGTACTACACAAAAAGAGATAAAAAAAGCATATAGAAAATTAGCTCAACAGTATCATCCTGATGTTAACAAAAACAATAAGGAAGCAGAGGAGAAGTTTAAAGAAATTTCAGTAGCATACTCA
Organism: Actinomycetes bacterium; assembly: GCA_030612085.1. Lineage (GTDB taxonomy): Bacteria > Actinomycetota > Humimicrobiia > JAHJRV01 > JAHJRV01 > JAHJRV01. The sequence continues at coordinate 2,040 of JAUWOM010000025.1, read as the reverse complement.
ATCTTAGGAGATAAAGAGAAGAGAAAGAGATATGATGAACAGGTTAGAATGTACAGTCAGGGACCTTTTGGATTTCAAGCTAAAGGATTTAAACCAGAGGATTTTCAAACAATCTGGAACTTTCAGGAATTTGGTGAATCTTCGGCTTTTGAAAGTATATTTGACTTATTTAAAACTGGTGGTGTAAGAAACAGACGAACTAAAGTACCAAAAAGAGGAAATGACCTTACATATAAATTAAATCTCTCCTTCTACGAAGCAATGAAAGGTGTAACTACAAAAATAAATGTAAGCGCTAATTTAGCATGCAATAAGTGCAAGGGTGCAGGAACTGAGCCAGGGACTTTTCCAATAACATGTCCAAATTGCAATGGGAGGGGAGTAGTATCGAGAAATCAGGGCTTTTTTAGTATAAGTCAAACATGTCCTCGATGTTTAGGTCAGGGTATAATAACAGAGCACCCTTGCACTAAATGCAAAGGTACAGGGAGAGAGAGGAGAGTAAGAAAATTAACTGTAAAAATCCCTGCTGGAGTGAAAAATGGTTCAAAAATAAGATTTAAGGGTATGGGGGAATCTGGTGATAAAGGAAGTCCATCTGGAGATTTGTATATTATTACCAAGGTAAAATCACATCCTATTTTTAAAAGAAGAAATAGTGATATTTTAATAGATTTACCCATTACCTTCACTGAAGCTGCTTTAGGAACAAATATTGAAATTCCAACCCCAAATAAAAAAATTTCATTAAAGATTCCAGCTGGTTCACAAAGTGGGAAAGTGTTTAGAATTAGAGGTAATGGAGCACCAAAATTAAAAAGAAGCGGGAAAGGAGATATGCTCATCAAACTTAAAGTTGTAACTCCTGATAAACTTTCGGTAAAGGAAAAAAGATTATTTATGGATCTTGAAAGAGTTAGCAAATCAGATCCAAGAAAAAAAATGTTTAATTCTCATTAAATTTAATAAAATATTAATTTTTTGTAGTCTAATAATATATATAAAAAATTAGTTTAAATTTTATATGTATGTGATTTAAAAAAACATTTTTAAGGAATCCTTATATGAACAGGAATAAAAGGAAACCAGTATATATAATAAGTGTGGCTGCGAAATTGACTAATGTGCATCCTCAAACTCTTAGATTATATGAGAGGAAAAAGTTAGTAATACCTATAAGAACATCCACTAATATTCGTTTATATTCAGAGGAAAATATTGAGAAAACCATATATATTCAGGGATTAACTCAAAACCTTGGGATAAATTTAGCAGGTGTTGGAAGGATTTTAGATTTAGAAAGAGAACTTGAGTTAGCTGAATTAGATCTCAAAAAAGCACAAATAGAATTGGAAAGACTAACTAAAGAAATGGAAAGAGAAATAGAAAATGTTCGTAAAAGTTTCAAACATGAAATTGTTCAATTTTCTTCTCGTGAAATAGAACCTATCTAATAGATGAAATGAATTATAGTAAGGAAAGCAGGAGATTAGCTGCTTTTACTGCCTTTGATTTATAGTGATTATTGAAATAAATAAGAGTTTTATTGGCTTTTTTATCCATCTCTTTTATCTTGGGAACCCATTCCAATAATTCATCCTGCTTGTATTCGTAATCATATCTCTCATATGCCTTCTTATGATGCCACCATTTTTGAGAATTTCTTCCATGAAACCTGACATAAGCAATATCAGAGGTTATTTTAGTAACAGGTGGAATTAAACCTCTTAGTTTTGGTTGATCAACACAACAAAAACCTAATTCATTCTGTTCAAGGAATTCAAAGGTTTCATCATTTATCCATGAAATGTTTCTGAATTCTATAACCAATGGAAGGTCTATGATATTTTCCTTTAAATATTTCAAATAATCTAAATTCTTAGAATTGAATTTAAAGGTCCAGGGAAATTGAGCTAAAACAGAAGCTAACTGCTCTCTTTCAATTAATGGTGATATACCTTTTATAAAATCATCATAATCCTTAGACTTAGCTTCTCTTTCATGTGTCATTATGCTATTTGCTTTAACTGAAAAAATAAA
>JAUWOM010000108.1 GCA_030612085.1 Actinomycetes bacterium | reverse complement strand
TGGGATATATCCATTTAACATATCATGAGCTGATGTTTGGTCAGTAACTACATCCGGTATTATTCCTCTTTTAACCAATTCTGGGTAAGTATCTGCTGCATTTGCTACAAGTCCAATCGAGCGTGGGGTTTTCTTTTTAACAGCATCTTCTACCAATTTTAATGCTTCATCAAAATTCTCTGTTAAAATCTCACAATAACCTGTATTAAGTCTTCTCTCAATTCTTTCTCTATCTACCTCAACATCAAGACAAACTCCTTTATTCATTGTTATGGCAAGTGGTTGAGCACCACTCATTCCCCCCATTCCTGCAGTCAGTACAAATTTCCCTTTTAAACTTCCATTAAAATATTTCTTTGCAACTTCCGATAGAGTTTGGTAAGTTCCTTGAAGAATCCCCTGAGTACCAATATAGATCCAGCTACCAGCTGTCATCTGACCGAACATTATAAGACCCTTCTTCTCAAGTTCCCAGAACTTTTCCCAATTAGCCCATGCAGGTACTAAAAGTGAGTTTGCTATAAGCACTCTTGGTGCATAAGGATGTGTTTTAAAAACTCCAACAGGTTTTCCTGATTGGACAAGTAATGTTTCATCATTTTCTAAATTTTTTAAAGCTTCAACAATTGCATAATAACATTCCCAGTTCCTTGCAGCTTTTCCTGTTCCCCCATAAACTATTAATTCATCAGGTTTTTCCGCAACATCTGGATCCAAATTATTCATTAACATCCTCATAGCTGCTTCCTGAGCCCATCCTTTACAAGTCAATTTTGTACCTCTTGGTGCTCTTACTACCTTTGGCTTATTTTTTATATTCAAAATAATCACTCCCTGTTGTCTCTAAAACTTAAATCAATATTAAAAATAATATCTATGAAATTAAGATTTATGATTATTACTCATAATAATTTTATAAGTTATATCTATTGGTAAATAGTACTAAAAATTTAATTCTTGTTATGAACTTCTAAATCCCTATTTGATACAGATGTTTCTAATCTAGATTTAAATAAAGCTTTAGATTAGACTATTTTAAAACTTAAATTAATTTTCCAATTCTGTCTTGAACAGTTTTTAATAATATTTTAGTTTTAATTAATTCAATTGCTTTCTCAATATCAGGAGCCATAACTCTATCAGTCTCTAATTTAGAAACCTTTTCTCTCAATAGACTGTGTGCTAATTTTGTTCCCTGCCCCATTTTTGATGGGTTATGAAAATCTATTGCTTGACAAGCACATAGGAGTTCAATTCCAATGATCTTTTCAACATTTCTTAATATTTCTTTTGCTTTTCTGGCTGCTATTGTACCCATACTTACAAAATCTTCCTGCCCTGCGGAAGTTGGAATAGAATCAACACTTGCTGGATGAGACAATACTTTATTTTCAGAGACAAGTGATGCAGCTAAATATTGCGTTAGCATAAATCCAGAATTTAATCCTCTTTCCTCTACTAAAGCAGGAGGTAATATCTTGTCTCTACAATTTACTAAATTATCTATTCTTCTTTCAGCAATATTTCCTAACTGCGAAAGGGCTATTGAAAGAAAATCCAATATAATAGCTACAGGTTGACCATGAAAATTTCCACCTGAAAGAATCTCTCCCCTATCTGGAAATATTAGGGGATTATCAGTAGCAGAATTTATCTCAACCTCCAACACTTCTTTAACATGGTTTAAAGAATTTCGAACTGCTCCATGAACCTGAGGAATACATCTAAAACTATACGGATCCTGTACTCTAATCTTATTAGCGTCTTTACTTATCAGCTCACTTCCAAGAAGAATTTTCCTTAAATTTTTAGCAGAATCAATCTGACCCTGATGAGGTCTTGCTTTTTGAATATCTTCATCAAACTGCTCAATATTTCCTCGTATTGCTTCCATGCTTAGAGATGCTGTAATCTCTGCGCTTTTAACAAGATTATATGCATCAAACAATGTCAAAACACCAAGTGCAGTCATCGCCTGAGTACCATTAATGAGAGCAATTCCTTCCTTGCTTTCTAAAATCAAGGGTTTTATTTGTGCTTTTTCCATTGTTTCTTTACCAGATAATATATCACCATTATATTCTGCTTTTCCCAAACCTATCATAACTAAAGCCATGTGAGCTAATGGTGCTAAATCTCCGCTTGCTCCAACAGAACCTTGACTCGGGATAATGGGATGAACTCCTTTATTTAACATTTTAATTAATGTATTGATAACAATAGGTCTTACTCCTGATAATCCCTTTGCAAGTGAATTAGCTCTAAGTAACATCATTGCTCTAACAACATCTTTGTTGAAAGGTTTTCCCACTCCACATGCATGACTCATTATTAAGTTTTTTTGCAACTTCTTAGACTTGTCCTTTGAAATAACAACATTCGAGAATTCGCCAAAACCTGTTGTCACACCATATATTACTTCGTTTTCATTTATTACATCTTCAACAATTTTTCTTGATTTTAGAACTTTCTCTTCAACTCCTTTAGATAAAACAACTCTTGCACCTTTTCTTGATACATCTATAATATTCTTAATTGTAAGATTTTCACCATTTATAAAAATATCTTTCAATTTAAAACCTCACTTCATAAAATTAAAATATTTCTCTTTAATTAGTAAATTTATTAAATTATATATCACTTTAAAATTTGCAAAAAGTGTAATTACCATTATAATTTATAAAGAGATTTAAATAAAAATTATTAACAGAAAGGAGGACAGCTCTTTTCCTCCATCTTTGGAAAGAGGGTTACGAGCTGTTTTAATATGAATAATGAAAAAGTTAGAGTTAGATTTGCACCATCACCTACTGGACATCTTCATTTAGGTGGTGCAAGAACTGCAATATATAATTGGCTTTTAGCTAAAAAATATGGTGGTACATTCATACTTAGAATAGAGGATACTGATATAAAAAGGCTTTTTCCAGGAGCAATTGAAGGAATATTGGACTCATTATCATGGTTGGGACTTAATTGGAATGAAGGTCCACTTGTTGG
>JAUWOM010000107.1 GCA_030612085.1 Actinomycetes bacterium | reverse complement strand
CATAGTTTCGAAGACATTTTAGTCAAGAAACTATGCCCAAATCTTTCAACAATCTTTATTTTTTTTCTTTTTCTATTGCTATATCAAAGACCTCATCTACATTATTAACAAATTTTATATCTAAAGCTTTCTTAACAGATTTTGGTATATCTTTCAGGTCTTTTTTATTTTTTTCTGGTATAATTACCTTCTTTAATCCTGCTCTTTGAGCTGCTAATATTTTAGATTTTAATCCTCCGATTGGAAGAACTCTCCCTCGCAAAGTTATCTCACCTGTCATTCCAACATCGTGTTTTACAGATCTATTTTGAAAAATTGATGCCATAGCTGTAGCCATTGTTATGCCAGCAGAGGGACCATCTTTAGGAATTGCTCCAGCTGGTATATGTAGGTGAAGGTCAAAATCTTTGAATTTTTTATTGTCAATTTTTAATTTTTCAGCTCTACTTCGAATATAACTTAATGAGGCTTTTGCAGATTCCTGCATAACATCTCCAAGTTGTCCAGTTAATGTTATTTTCCCATCTCCTGGAAATAGAGTTGCTTCAACCAATATTATATCTCCACCATAAGGTGTCCAGGCTAATCCAGTTGCTATTCCAATCATATTTTTTTTCTCTATTTCACTTGGATAGATTTTAGGAACTCCGAGATATTTCTCTAAATTTCTTGAAATGACTCTCTTGGGCGGTTCTTCATTAGAAACAATTTCTCTTGCAATCTTTCTACAAATTGTGACTATACTTCTTTCAAGATTTCTAACACCAGCTTCAGCGGTATATTTCTCAATAATTTCATAGATTGCATTATCTGAAAATTTAACCTTATATTTTTCTATTCCTTGTTCTTTTAACTGTTTAGGTACTAAAAATATTTGGGCAATATGAAGTTTCTCTTCTCTACTATATCCTGGAAGATTTAGTGTCTCCATTCTATCCTTTAAAGCTGGTGGGATGGTATCTAAAATATTTCCCGTTGTAATAAACAAAACATTTGATAGATCATAAGGAACTTCTAAGTAATGATCTCTAAATTGATTATTTTGTTCAGGGTCTAAAACTTCAAGTAGTGCTGATGATGGATCTCCTCTAAAATCTGCTCCTATTTTATCTATTTCATCAAGCATAAAAACTGGATTTATTGTTCCTACTTGAGCCATTCCTGAAATTATCCTTCCTGGCATTGCTCCGACATAAGTTCTTCTGTGTCCTCTTATTTCAGCTTCATCTCTTATTCCACCTAATGACATTCTAATAAATTTTCTATTTAATGCCCTGGCTATAGATTGACCTAATGAGGTCTTTCCAGTTCCTGGAGGTCCAATAAAGCAAAGAATTGTTCCTCTGGCTTTTCCTTTAAGTTTTTTAACAGCTAAGTAATCTAATATGTGTTCTTTAACTTTATCTAAATCATAATGATCTTCATCAAGAATTTTCTTAGCATCTGGAATATCCAATTTATCTCTTGTTTTTTTACTCCATGGAATATCTAACATCCAGTCTAAATATGTTCTTATATATGAATATTCAGGTGATGTTGGAGGTATGGTTTTAAGTCTTTTTATCTCCTTTAGAGCTTTCTTCTCAGCATTTTTTGGCATCTTTGCTTTTTTAATTTTTGTGTTTAATTCTTTTAATTCTGCTGTTAATTCATCTTCTTCTCCTAACTCTTCTTGTATTGCTTTTAATTGCTGGCGAAGGAAGTAATCTCTTTGGGTCTTACCCATTTCTTTTTGAACTTTACTAATGATTTTACTTTGAACTTGAAATTTTTTTACCTCTTTATCTAAATAAATACTTAATTTTCCCAATCTTTCTTTTAAATCAAGTGTTTCTAAAATAACCTGCTTTTCTTTTTCTGAAGGTAACATATAGGCTGCAAGCATATCTGTTAATTTATCTAAATCACTAATAGTTATCATACCAGGTATTGTTAGATGAGCAGGAAATGGTACTCCTAATCCAATTATCTGCTCTACTTGAGCCATTATTAAGGTTTTTAATTCATCGATTTCTTTATCTTCTATTGGGAATATTTTAGATTTCATTCTTTCTACTTTTGCTAAGATGAATGGTCTTTCCTGAATAAAGTCTACCATTTTTATTCTACAGATTGCGTCTACATTGCATCTAATACTTCCATCTGGTTGTTTTTGTGTACTTCTGATTTCTGCAGCAGTTCCTATTGTGTATAAATCAGAGGAATTAACACTTTTTTTGTCCTTATCTCTTTGTGTGATGAGTGCAATAATTTTATCTTTTTTAAGTGCAAATTCTAATGCTTTAATTGATTTTTTTCTCCCTACTAATACAGGAATTGAAACATGAGGGAAAACAACGGATTGTATCATTGCAACTACCGGTAAATATTTTGGAATTTCAAAAATTCTTGGATTATCAAAAGAATCTCTCATTACTTATATCCTTTCTTTATTATTTAGTCTTTTCACTATTATTTTAACAAAAATTTGAAATAATTGTATATTTTTTTCAAATAATTAATAAAAAACAGTAAAAATCAATGAAAATTTAAAAATAATATAGGTAAAAAATCATTTTTAATAGATTTATCTTGTTTTAGATATCCTAACTATCCTACAAGCTTTTATACATTGACATCTTGTCCACATTTTAGTAAACTGATTATTTAATGTACAATATTTTCATTACTGGTCATGTAAGCTCCCTTTTGTATTAATTATTAGAATTTAGGACTTAATTTTATACCAAAAGTCTTTTAATGACCTTACTTTTTTCAAAGAGTAAACTATAAATCTATCTCGTTAATACTAAACTTTATTTATTAAAACTTAAATTGTGAAGTTATAAGGTAATTTTTAAATATTATTTTTAAAAAGCTATTAAGAGAAATTTTATATAATATTAAAATTTTAAGGAGGTGATCTTATAGAAAAATATTTTAATAAAAGAATTTATAAGGAGGTTTTAAAATGAGTTTTCTTAAAAAAATAATTTTTACAATTTTAATCATTTCAATTATAGCATCTATGACACTAACATTTACTGGATGCCCCCCAACAGAGGTTATTGAAGAAACTACACCTGAGGAAACTACTGAA
>JAUWOM010000028.1 GCA_030612085.1 Actinomycetes bacterium | reverse complement strand
CCTGCTTCTTTAATAGCTTCCTTTCTGTACTCTTTTATTGTAACTCTAATTGGCTCTACCACCTTGATTTTCCATGGTTCAGCAATAGTTCTTTCTTCTTCCAAAAAACACCTCCATTTTTGTTAATAAAAATAATATTTTTAAAATATATAGACCTCTATTTTTAAAACGACATTAATGATTTTACATCTAATTTATATTAAATTAAACTTTCTTATCTATCCAATTTATAAAAATTATAAATAATTTTAAATAAATTCCTGTTCATAAAAAAGAAATTTTTCAAATTTATAATTTCCTTAAATAACAAATTTTTAACAACCAACAGAGTTTATCAAACATATAAAATAAAAAGACTACTAAAAAGTAGTCCCTTAAAAATTAAATTTGCATAATTTTTGTATTAAAAATTATTTCCAAATCAAAATAAAGATATTTACAAAATTAAATAAATACCGAAGGATATAACTTCTAGTTTTTTATTTAATTACTCCATTAACCACCAGTTGATTGAGTACTATGTGGTGGATTATGATCAACTACTATTAATGAATATGGGGATATTACTTCTTCATGTCTATATGATTTAGAAATTATTGACATAGATAATAAGATAGCAAAAATTAAAATCGGTATTATTATTAACTTTTTCATATAGTTAAACCTCCTCACATATTAAAATATTATCTTCTTTGTTTTATCTATTAACTTATCTGCATAATTTACTAAATTCTTAATATATTCCTTTTCTTTATCAATATTACCCATATTCTTATAAAACCTTATTATCTCTCCATATGCACTGTGAAGATACGCAGGTTTATCTATTTCTTTAAATATATCAACTGCTTTATTAAAGTTTAAAATAGCCTTATCATTTTCTTTCTTTCTTTTATAAAGCAGTCCTAAAGCCATATATGCTTCTCCTAATATTCTGTTGTCTTTTAATTTTTCAAGCAGGTTGATAGATTTTTTTAAATCATTTTCTGCTTCATTTAGTAAGTTCTTATCTCTTTTAGCTTTTGCTCCTTTTAAGTATGCATAGGCTAATTCTTCATCATAACCTTTATCTTTTGATATCTTTATTGTCTTTTTAGTTAGATCAATAGCTTTATCATAACTGCCTGTGTAATGATAAAGAGATGCTAAGTTATTATTTATCTGTAGAGTGAGCCTTTCATATCCTAAAGCCTTATATATAGGAGCTGCCTTTTCGTAATAAGATATCGATTTTTCATATTCACCTACCAAAAGAAGTAAAAAACTATATTCCCAGTAAGTCATAGCTAAAATGTAGTCATCTTTAGAAGATTTTGCTATCTCTATTGCTTCTTTAATTTTAACTTTTGCTCCTTTATAGTTTTGTGTTTGTCTATATATTTGGGCAATCTTAGTTGTTGCTCTTGCTTTAAGTGATAAATCTTTTTTTCTTTTTAACTTAGAATTTTGTTCAATTGCACTGTTAAACATAAATAAAGAATCTGTATATATTTCCCTCTCCATGTAAATAATTCCAAGCCAATACATTGAGTGAGCTAAATTTTTATAGTCTTTTTCTTCACTATAGTATCTATTTACTTTTTTAAATATATCTTCTGCTTTTTTAAATTGTTTCTTTTCAAGCAGTATTCTTGCAAGTTTAAGTGAAAAGAGATTTATGTAGTCATCATTTTTAGCTTCTTCTGATATTTTAAGTGCTTCTGTTACTTTCTTTAAAGCTTCATCATATTTGAAAGCATCTGTTAATTTATCAATTTCATATGTTAGCTCATCTAATCTTTCTTTCTCATCAATAAATAATCCCGTATCAAAATATGATTTAGGAAGTTTTAGTCTTTTTGTAATATAATCTCTTGCTTCATAAGATAGACCTACCTCTCCTGTTTCTACCATACTTATAAAGGATCTTGTGAATTTGTCTCCTGCTACTTCTTTTTGTTTAAGTTTTAATTTATTTCTTGCTCTTTTAAGCCAATAATAAATATATTTTTTCATGTTATTTAATTAATAATATATAAGTAATTTAATTTACTTGACAAATTATAAAACATTATGATATATATTTCAAATAATAACATATTTTTATCATATTAATAATTTTAAAAATATTAAAGTTAATATTTTTGGAGGTGATCTTATAAAGAACTGTAAATAAAATGCCACCTTAATAAAGGCCTATAGCAGCAAAGTTATTAGGCATTTTTAGGTGGCAAGCTTATTTTAGCAAAATTAAGAGTAAAAATAAACAATAAAGGGGGTAAACATGTTCCGAAAATTAAAATTAGTACAGCCATATCTGGCTGCAATTACTATAGGTGTACTAATAGGAAGCACTGCTCTGGTAACATTCTGGAATAAGAAAGCCACAAGAGACGATGTTATATATATAGAGATCGATCCCAGCAAACAAACCGATGAGGACTTCGAAGAAATTGAGCGCATTATCTCAGAAAATCCTGAAAAGGACATCATCCTCACCCCGATCAAGGGCTTTAAGTCAATATCTCCAGACTAGCGGCGACGCGCTGATGAGGAACGTAATGCGCAAGAGCAGGTTGCATACAAGGCTTGGGAAGAAGAACAGAGGGCTAAGGGTATTATTGTTGATGAACCAGACCCACCCTGCGTAACAGCTACAGATAAGAAACTAACAAACCAACCTTCGATGTTCATAATGTGTGGTAATAATATCGTTGCTTTCCCCAGCAAAGTTTCATTAGCAACTGCTCTGGTTGATCCGGAGGAGATATTGCAAAACGGTTACTTAGTTGAACTCTTCAGCGGTGTCTCTCAAAAAGAGCAAGAGGATGGTTATTGGTCCATGTTCTCAGACCCTGGAATTGTAAACGATGTCATCTTCGATAATGGAGCTGTTGTAATTGATTTCAACGATCAGTTCATACAACACTTTGGCAAAGCCTCTTCTGCAACTGTTACGTTCTGGATGATGGAGCAGATCTGTAGGACCCTTTTTCAGTTCACTGAGGTCAAGAGTGTTACATTGACACTCAACGGTAGCTGTGAAGCCATAGGCGATATTCTGCAGACAGGATGCCTTAAGACAGAACGTGACATGTGGGAGTTCTCAGTAAAAGAGAATGGATGGGATCTACCAACCTACTACTCGCTTGAAGGGAGGTAGTCATGAGAAGCAACAATGCAATGAGAATAGTGACTGTAACACTCGCTGTTTTAATAACATTCCTTCTAGTAGGAAGTACGGTTGCAAGTTACGCCGATGTCACATACTATCCAAGCTCTTGGAATGGGTATAAGATCTACCTGTCACAAGCACACATAGGTGGTTCTGACAACATTGGCTGTCAAAACTTCAGTGAGCGCCAGGGATCTATTGATCTTAGTTACGAGGCTGCAATTGGTGCTGGTTATAACCTTGTCGAACGCGGTTACAAGGTGCGGATTGGCACAGGAAACTACAAGGAAAACACTACATCCTCCAACAGCTGGGGGTCTAACTATCACATACCACTGCATTCCAACGCTCCCAATGAATCCTCGCAATGGGATTGTGTGTCTCCATTCGATATGGATTGGCCATGGTCAGGAACGGTCGTGATGTATTACTCGACTAGTACTCATGGAAAGGGAATGTCAGAGTCCTTCCGTTTGCGCGTTGGCGAGTGGAGTAGCCCAGGAAGAGGCCAGGACGTGAAGTACTACAACAACAATCTGTGGGAGATCAAATATACTAACGCATATGCTGTGTACTTGGAGTCTGGCTTCCACACCTTCAAACCTGATAAGGATTGGATCCTGGGAGAAGAAGATTGGGCTTGGCGGATCGGATACTCAATAGACGCCTACTTAGGCTATCCATAAAGTCGATAGATGTCATCAGCACAGATCGTACATTAAGGTAGATTCTATAGAAAAATTATCCCGACTTCTGGTACCAGAACACAGAAAGGCCAACAATCAGCTAGCAGATTGCCTAGGCTGGATTTGGGATAGCGAAAGTCAACCAAGAGGCCTGCAACTCGATACACCTCCGGAACTATACTGGGAGTGTATCTGAAAGGCAGGCCTCAAACCATTACTTGGTGTGAGGAAAATCGAGTTGCATCTGCATATCAATAGGTTAGGTCAGTGAGTTTAATAATCTCGTGCTCGAGCCAGTACACCAACTTTTAGAAATAATTAAACTTAGTAAAAGGCTAATGAAACCTAGGATTAAGATTATTTATAATCAATATATCATTGTATTTTAAAAATCTATTTCTTTATAAACATTCTAACCATTTCAAAAAGAATCTTATCATCCTCTTTCTTTAAACCAGTTAAATATAGTTTAACATCAATAAAAGCCTTAATAAATCCTCTTATAATCATATTCTTTGGTATTTTATTACCTCCAGTAAGTTTAGCTTTTTTACCTAATGATTCTAAATACTTATATTCTTTTTCTGATAAGCATACACTTACTTTATAAAAAGACTCTTTAGTTAAAAGAGGATGCTTTTCTTAGAAGATTTTTTCTTGTTTATTATATGTATATGATTGGTTTCTTTATCAAGTATATTATAAAATTACTATTATAGTAGCAGTTAAGAGTAAATTAATTGTCTTCGGGTGACCATGCTGGTAACAAATCATCTGTTTTATTGTTTGTTAAGTTAGTTAGTCCTGATCCATCTGCATTCATCACATATATTTCATAGTTTCCATCACGTTCTGAGGTAAAAGCAATATTTTTTCCATCTGGTGACCATGCTGGGGAAAAATCATCTGTTTTATTGTTTGTAAGTCTTTTCTGTTCTGAGCCATCTTTATTCATTACATGTATTTCTTTGTTACCATCACGGTCAGACGTAAAAGCAATATTTTTTCCATCTGGTGACCATGCTGGGGAAAAATCATCTGTTTTATTGTTTGTTAAGTTAGTTAGTCCTGATCCATCTGCATTCATCACATATATTTCTGCACTGTCATCGTCATCGCGACGAGAGCTAAAAACAATATTTTTTCCATCTGGTGACCATGCTGGGTCCCAATAATAAAATTTATAGTTTGTAAGATTTGTCTGTTCTGATCCATCTGCATTCATCACATATATTTCTGAATAGCTATCGTGTTCCATGTCTGAGGTAAAAACAATCCTTTTTCCATCTGGTGACCATGCTGGGTCCGAATCGCCTAATGTTTTGTTTGTAAGTCTTGCCTGTTCAGAGCCATCAGCGTTCATAACATATATTTCAGGATTTCCATCACGATTAGAGACAAAAGCAATTTTTCCCTTTATCTTTTCAATTTCTTTAGTTGTTTCTTCAGTCGTTGCTTTAGTAGTTTCTTCCTGGAGAGTAGGTGTAGTTTCTTCAGTAACAAGTGGAGCTGGACAACCTGATAAAATAATAACAATTATAAGAATAATAGGTATTAGAAATGATAATAAAATATTATTTTTCTTCATTAGTTTTTCCTTTCAAGAACTTAAATTAATTAGTTATATTGTTGTAATAATAACTCTTTTTTTATTATATTATTATTTAATGAATTTAATAACTTTCAAATTAAAATCTATAATATTTCTACATTTTAGACTAACTATAATTAAAAATTGTTCATAATAAGGATTTATTTTTAATTATTTTTTCATGTTATTTAATTAATAATATATAAGTAATTTAATTTACTTGACAAATTATAAAACATTATGATATATATTTCAAATAATAACATATTTTTAAGTTATCTGTAATTTTAAAAATATAAAAGTTAATATTTATGGGGGTTATCTTATAAAAAACTATAAATAAAAAGCCACCTTTAAAAAGCTCTGCAGTCACAACACAAACAGGCATTTTTTAGGTGGCAAGCTTATTATAACAAATTTAAGAGTAAAAATAAATATTTTAGAAAGGAGGCTTATTAATAATTTATAAAGCAAAAAAGATATTAATATAAACTGATAATTAGAAAGGAGAAAACAGATGAAAAAGAGAATATTTATATTAACAACTATAATGCTTTCTCTAAGCTTAATCTTAACTGGTGCAGCATCTATAAGTAATGAAGAGATTCCTTTAAATAAAGAAGGTGTAGAAACATTATCACTTGATTACAGTAAAAGTCTCTCTACCGGAAAGATAATTAATGAACAAAATTACTCACCAATGATGAAAAAACTTATTAATGAGAGAAGAGATTTCTATAAGGGTTTTTTTGATATAGGATTATATTCAGACTTACTCAGCATAGAATCAGAATATAGTATTGAATCAATTACTAAAGATGAGAAACAGAACAATATATATAAAGTAAAAGCTGTAGAGACAGTGACAATAAATGGAAAATATAGATGTTCATCTCCAGAAGATTATCCATTAGTTAAAGTAGGAAAGTTAGCTCTTTCAAAAACTGAAAACCCTGTAATAAAGAAAGAAATTGAAGAATATGTAGAAAGCCATACGGATAGCGCAATTGAATTCATAAAGGAAGGTAGTTTTGAAATTGTTAACTTCTTAAAACATGATTTGATTATAAAAAGTAATAAAAATAGACTCATGATCATACAAGATTCATTTACTGATAAAGCTAAAGATAATCCTGAAGGTCATGATAATATAAGTTGGGTGAATAATAGATTTATTAGAAAAAAACAGGACCTAAAACAAATGCCAGATTATATAATATGGCATACTCCTATTGAAGAACTTGCAGAGAATTTATTAAGTGATTATTCAAAAGAATTAGATTTTAAAACATCTACCGAAAATGTAACACCATCTGGAACATATAGTTACTTTTCTCACTCAAGTGCCACAAGCTATATTAATGCGTATACTACAAATGCATCTTCGTCATTCCCATGCGCACCAGGTAATTATAGTGCTTATGCAGACAATAGGTTCTGGAATACATATTATAAAGTAAATGGTAAATATCCTTATCCATGTGCAGATTGTGCTGATTATGTATCACAGGCTTTAAAGTATGGAGGTCATTCACAAACTAGTACGTGGAAATGGGTTTATAATTCTGGCGGTTCATATGCTTGGATAAATGTATCTGGGTTAAAGAATTTTCTTATAAATAGTGGAAGAGGATATAGAGTTAGTTATCTCTCCAGTCTAAAGGCAGGTGATGTTGCCTTTATACCATGGGGACATGTAGTTATGGTTGGTGCAACTGGTCCACATAGATATAGCGCTCATACAAATGATAGAAGAAAATATACTTGGAGTTCTAGTATTAATTGGTACATGAAGATAAAATCTTCATATTAAATTAATAGACAATATACAATAGATAGGTATATAAAACCAGTAGAATAAATAAAACACAGTTAGCCTATTGGTGAAGAAAAATAAAACTAATATAATAATATTGAAAAGATTACAAGAAGTATTATAAAAGGCATTACAAAGTAGATTAGGATATGAGGATAATACAGAAGATAAAGTTAATAGTAATTATTATAATTTCTATATACTTTTGTTGTGTAATTACTGGCTGCTATCAAGTAGAACCTATTGAAAAAATCACTGAAAAGACTGGCGAAGAAAAAATAACAGATAATAGACGAATTCTCTTTTCGTCAGATGGAGAACTATGTATTATAAATGATGATGGGTCTGGATTGACTAATCTAAATAAAGAAGGTGATTGTCCAACCTGGTCACCTGATAGTAAAAAGATAGCTTTTATAACTGGTAATATTGAAAATGGAAATAGTGAAATACATATTATTAATGCTGATGGTTTTGAAAATATATGTTTAACAAGCAATAGAAAAATCTTATACTATGGTAACATAGCATGGTCTCCAGATGGTAAATATATTGCTTTCAAGTCTGACCATGATAGTATTTTTAAAGAAAATGCACCCATAATAAATGTAGATATCAATGTAGTTAATACTGATAATTCAGAGCTAACAAGACTAACAAACAATAAAGCAGAAGATGAGTGGCCTGTCTGGTCTCCTGATAGTAAAAAAATTGCTTTCATGTCCAATAGAGATGGTAACTGGGAAATATATGTTATGAATACTAATGGCTCAGAACTAACTAATATTACAAACAATAAAACAGATGATCTTCATCCTGCTTGGTCACCTGATGGAAAAAAAATAGCTTTTTCATCAAATAGAGACGGTAGTGGTGATATTTATCTTATGAATGCAGATGGTTCCGATCAGACCCAATTAACCAATAACTACAATATTGATTTTAATCCAGTATGGTCAACTGATGGAAAAAAAATAGCTTATGTGTCTAACATAGGTACTAACCTTGAAATATTTGTTGTAAACACAGATGGTTCTAATCCGATTAATTTAACTAAAAGTCCAGAAGGTAAGTACGGTGAGCACCACTCACCTTCATGGTCTCCCGATAGTGAAAAGATTGCATATATCTCAGTTTTTCGTGATAAAGGTGAGATTTATATTATAAATGCAGATGGCTCAAAAAAGATTAATTTAACAAATGACCCTGCAGATGATAGATATCCTAGTTGGCAACCATAAAAATATCTTAGGCAGCTATTTTTTATTTTTTGAGAGGTGATCATATAGAAGACTTTAAATTTAAAAAGCCACCCTTAAAAATCCTGAGTTAGCATACAAACAGGCATTTTAACTTTTAAGTTATTAAATGATTAAAAATATTTAAATAAAAGAAAGGATTAACAATAAATGCTAAAAAGAATATATTTACACAAATTAATGGCTATTATTATTTTGACACTACTTATGTTTAATGGATGTGCGAAAAAGACATCAGAAGAAACTACAAAAAAAGAAAATGAGAGTAAAATATTTATCTCTGAGGCTCTAAGAATTCTAAATCAAGCTTTTGATAAAGACCCATTTCTTTTTAATAAAGAAGAAATATTAACTGAATTAGCTACTACTTTCGCAAAAACTGGGCAACATGAAATAGCACTTAAAATAGCTGAAGAAATAGATTATGAGTTAGGAACAGTTGTGTCATTAAAAGAAATAGCTAAAGTCTATTTGGAATCAGAAAAAATCGACAAGGCAGTAGAAACTCTAAATGAAGCTATTAAGAAAGCTGAAAAAATAGAATTTGAAGCAGATAAAGCCAAATCATTGGTAGAAATAGCTACTGTTTATGTAAAAGCTGGGCAAAAAGACAAAGCTTTAGATATTACTAATAAAGCACTTGATATAGTTGAAAGTATAAAAGAAGAATTTAATAAGGTTCAGATATTAACAGATATAGCTACTGCTTATGCTAAAGTTGGTAAAAAGGATAAGTTTTCAGAGACCATCTCTAAAGTATATGAAATAGTTGAAACAATGGAATATGATGAAGACAGTACAAAAGCTGTTTCACTAAGTGTCTTGGCTAATGCTTATACTGAAGCTGGACAAAAAGATGAAGCATTAAAGATTCTATCTAGAGCAACTGATGATGCTGAAAAAATAGAGAGTTATGCTGCTTATTATGGTGCTGCAAAAGCAGGAGTATTAAGAGGAATTGCTGTTTCTTATGTAAAGGCTGGGCAAGACAGTAAAGCTCTTGAAGTTATTGAAAAAATAGATGGTGATTATGCTGAATGTGATAAAGCAGTAGCATTATATTTAATTTCAAATACTTATATAGAATCTAAACTGATAGATAAAGCATTAAATACCTTAGATAAAGCTTTAGAAATAGTTGAAAAACAAGGTAGATGCTTTATAGATGGAGACATGAGTTTATTAGAACAAATAGCTATTTCTTATTCAGAAGTTGATAAGAAAGATAAAACATTGGAAATTCTAAGTAAAGATCTTAAAAAAGAGGAGAAAATAAAAGCTTCTGAGGTTTTAACATTAATTAAAAAAGCAGAAATAGATATTAAAGAAAATAAGAAAGACAAAGCATTAGATATTTTAAATAAAGCATTAGATATAGTTGAAACAGTTGAAGAAATAGAACAGCCTGAAACCCTAAAAGCCTGGTTGCTTAAAGAGATAGCTATCAACTATGCGAAGGTTGAATTTTAAATTTAATGATTATATATCAAATAAAAATGAGCAGTTAATTTTTATTTTAGACTTAAAGTAATTAAAAATTGTTCTATAAGAGATTGATAAAGTAAATTTATATTTTATAGAAAAATTAGACACAAATATCTATAAAACTATTTCTTTATAAACCCCTTAACTCTTTCCTATTTTCTTTTCTTCTTTGATAGCCTTTTCCCTATATTCTTTCGTTGTTACCTTAATGGGCTCTACAACTTTTATCCTCCATGGCTCAGCAATAGTTCTTTCTTTTTCCAAAAAACACCTCCATTTTTGTTAATAAAAATAATATTTTTAAAAACACTATCTATTTTATTTATAAATGACTAAAACTACCAGGTATCTCCTTATGTGGTAATATAGGTGTGTGTTCCAGCTTAATTATCACTTCATTATCTATACTTATTTCCACTATACAAGCATCATAAAATTTCATTGCTTCCTCATAATCCATCTTATAGTCTGTTATCCAACCAATCAAAAAAGCCGTTTTATCTTCAGGATTTATAGTTTTATTCTCAATTTTTTTTCCTGCAGAAGTATATAATCCATCAATATTAAAGAGTACATTACCTTTGTGTTTTTTAGCTTCGGGGTCGACTTTGAAATTAATTATGGTTTCATATGTTGGAGGAGAAGTGTTTTTGAGTTGTTTTTTTATTTCCTTATCAATTTCTTCTTCTTCGGAAATTTTATCAAAATCATACCAATCTGGAAAAACCCATTTAATTTTTATACTATGTTCTCCCTCAGACCAATAACCTGGTGAAAAATCATATGGCCAATGGGATAACCATATTCCTTTCATTTTCTTTACCTTATCAGGAATTGCTCTATATTCTTCAGGTAAAGTTTCTGGTAATCCTCCTTGTGGTTCCTTCTCCCTATAAAAGTATTCCTCCCATAACCTTCCTGGTTTTAAAAGGTCAATTGGCGAAACATTATTAGTAATTGAAATATAGCCTGTAGTTGCCACAATCCCAGCTATAAATCCAAATGCTAAAAGTAAAAATATCCCAACTGTTATTAAGCAACCTTGTAAAAATTTTGATCTTCCTTTTGATTCATTCGTACTTTGATTACTAACCATCATTCCTCCTTATTAAGAATGTGATTTTATAAAATTTATTATTATAAAACTCATTATCAAATTATTCTTAAATTTATTATATCCATTTCTGTTAGAAAGTCATTAGTAGTTAAGCTTTATAAAATTTATAATAGTATTATATTACTATTTTTTGAAATATGGTCGGGATGCGGGGATTTGAACCCCGG
>JAUWOM010000011.1 GCA_030612085.1 Actinomycetes bacterium | reverse complement strand
AATCCCACTACTGGTTATACGTGGGAAATGATCGAAGGCGAGGAACAAATCCTGCAGCGAGTAGGAGAAATTGAGTTTCAACCGGATTCTAAGTTAATAGGCGCTCCAGGTATACAGACCCTGCGTTTAGAGGCTGTTAATGTAGGAAAGATAACTCTCAAATTGATATACAACCGACCCTGGGAAGAGAATGTGGACCCACTAGAAACCTTCTCTATCCAGGTGGTAGTACGCTGATCTGGTAGGAATATGACAATGATTCTCAGTGGTCCCCTCTTTGGTGGTGGGGGGCTTGGGAGTACACTATTTGTACATGTGTCTGTATTCGGAAGAAGCGAGAGAGAAACAGTACACCCTGCCTCACTACAGATGCAGCTGTATTAGGTAAAAATAATTGATCTGAATAAAAAGGTTTTGAAACTTAAAGGATAAGCTAATCGTCGTATGGAATATAATTTTTTCAGTAGAAATACTTGGTCTAAGTAAAAAAGGATTGAAACTATAAAAATGAGTTATGCAAAACTTTTTGTCATTTCTCAAAGAAAGTATAAATAGGAGTTTTAATATGAAAATACTTCTTGTCTATCCAGAGTATCCAGACACCTTCTGGAGTTTTAAGTACGCTTTAAAATTCATCTCAAGAAAAGCAACCTTCCCACCTTTAGGATTGTTGACTATAGCTGCAATGCTTCCCAAAGAGTGGGAGAAAAAACTTGTGGATATGACAGCAACAACATTAAGTGATAGTGACATTGAGTGGGCTGATTATGTATTTATTAGTGCTATGTCTATTCAAAAGGAATCTGTGAAAAGGGTAATCGCTAAATGTAAAAGGTTGGGAGCTAAGATTGTTGCTGGTGGTTCTCTCTTTACGAGCGGATATGAAGATTTCGAGGACGTAGATCATCTTGTACTTAATGAGGCTGAAATTACATTACCATCCTTTTTAAAAGATTTAAAAGAGGGGTCTCCTAAACATATCTACACATCAGATCAGTGGGCAGATATAAAAAAGACACCCATTCCACTTTGGGAACTAACTGATATGAAGAAATATGCCTCTATGTGTATCCAATATTCACGAGGTTGTCCATTTAATTGTGAATTCTGTGATGTAACCTTACTTTTTGGGCACAAGGTGCGAATAAAAACTAAAGACCAGATATTAGCAGAATTAGAGAACCTATATTTACGGGGCTGGAGGAGTGGAGTATTTATTGTTGATGATAACTTTATTGGAAATAAGAGAGAGCTAAAAAAGGAAGTTCTACCAGCTATGATTGACTGGATGAAGAAAAGAAAACATCCTTTCTCCTTTACAACACAGGTCTCAATAAATCTCTCCGATGACGAGGAACTTATTCAGTTGATGGTTCAGGCAGGGTTTAACGCAGTATTTGTTGGTATTGAAACTCCTAATGAAGAGAGCTTAGCTGAATGTGGGAAGTTTCAAAATAAAAATCGTGATCTAATAGCTTGTGTAAAAAAAATCCAAAGGTTCGGCTTGCAAGTTCAAGGAGGATTTATTGTGGGCTTCGATAGTGATCCACCATCAATTTTTGAAAGGTTAATTGAATTTATTCAAAAAAGTGGAATTGTCACTGCTATGGTTGGTTTATTAAATGCCCCTCGTGGTACAAGACTCTACCAGCGTCTTGTAAAAGAGGATAGATTATTGAAGGATGTTTCGGGTGATAACACAGACCTTTCAATCAACTTTATTCCCAAAATGAACTATGAAGCGCTTATAAGTGGATACAAAAGAGTCCTTCGTACAATCTATTCCCCTAAGCATTACTATGAACGGATCCAGACTCTTTTGAGAAACTTTAAGCCTTTACAAAAAAAGAAATATCAATTTCATCTCTGCTATCTTAAGGCATTCGTTAAATCTATATGGCTTCTTGGCATAAGGGGAAAAGGAAGGATTTATTATTGGAAACTCCTTTTCTGGTCTTTGTTTAAGCGTCCACAACTTTTTCCACTGGCAGTAACCTTTGCCATTTACGGATTCCATTTTCGTAAGATTTTTAAAAATTATTAAAGTACTCATTATTTAGATGTAAAGACATCTAACATTTCATCATTCCATTTTCATAAGATTTTTAAAAATTATTAAAATTCTCCTCCATTCCACTCCCACTTCCCTTTCCCATAAGGGGAGAAGGGGTATGATTAAGTTTTTAGTTTGATGAAATTTTAGCTTCATATTGATAAAAAATAAACTTCTACTTTAATGGAACTTTTTTATTTAATTCCTCCCTTGATGGCAGGTAGTTTAATAATAAGCATTTTTCTTTAGTCCCCCATCCTTGATGGGAGGGGGTAGGGAGAGGGTGTAGATTGAAATAAATATATATTATAATTGATGATATTAAATTAATGATAGGATAAATTATAATTACTAAAAAAGAGAGCTTTAAGTACAATTAAGACATTTTTAACAGAAAGCATTATTTATGAAATTATCTACTATATTTAAATTTTTAATTATTATAGCTATTTTAATATTTGTCCTTTACTATTTTACTGGATTTGAATTTTTGCCTTCTAAATTTAACCTCAGTGGCTTTGACTCTTTGACTAATAAATTGAATGAGTTACTAACAAACTTTAAAAAAGAGTTATCCAGAATAAAAGAGTTGATGACTGATTTAGTAGAAACATTAAAGCAAGAGTTATTTGGAATAAAGAAGTTGTATGATTTGGTGAAAGACATTATTACTCCCCATTCAGAAGAATCTAATTCTGATTTTATTAGTGCTCGTATTTTAAGAGTAATTGATGGTGACAGCATAGTTGTAGAAATTAAGGGAAAGAGTTATGAGGTTAGATATATTGGAATAGATGCTCCTGAAATAAGTGATTTAGACAAACCTGCTGAATTTATGGCAGAGGAAGCTTTAGAGAAGAATAAAGAGTTAGTTAGTGGAAAGATTGTTAAGTTAGAAAAAGATGTATCAGAAACTGACAAATATGATAGATTACTTCGTTATGTATATATGGAAGACGTGATGATTAATGCTGAATTAGTCAGACTTGGCTATGCTTATGCAAAATCCTACCCTCCAGATGTAAAATATGATGACCTTTTATTAAAGTGTCAGAGAGAAGCAAAAGAGAATAAGCTTGGGCTCTGGAGTCAAAATCAATAAAACTTCTTATTACTACTCTAATTATCTAAATTACAGAAAAATTTTAGTTTGTTATATCATAGTTAAAAAATTAGGTAGTGTAAAATTGATTTTTGATGAAAAAATGATACCTAATTTTTTTGAGTTCTAAAAAGGGAACAAATATTTAAAAATTTCTGTCATATATTTAAAAGTATATTTTAATTTGAAAATGAAAAAAATTATTTTATTTATCTTGGTCTTAACATTGATTTTTTCATTTGGATGCAGGGAGAAAGTAGTAACTAAAGTTGAAGAAGCTAAACCTACAGAAGAAAAGGTTATTATTGGTGATGATATATTGAACATTATTCCCAAAAAAACTCAAGGGCTAATTTTTCTTAATGTTCAAAAATCTGCTGATACCAAATTATTTGATAAATTAATTGCCTTAGAGTCGGAAAAGACTAAGAATTATTATAACTTAATCAGGGAATTAGGAATAGATATAAAGAAAGATGTTCACTTTTTAACAGTTGCCAACTCTAAGAAATTTGTTTCTGATAAAAAATCTGATGTAGTTGTTGTGCTTAATCTTAAATATGATAAAGATCTTATTTTATCTAATTTAAAGGAAATGGGATTAGATAAAGAAGAAGATTATCAGAATGTAACTATTTATAGTGGAAATGATGAGAGAAATAAGGAAATAAAATTGGTCATTCTCGATGAGACCTATATTGCTTATGGTGATGAAATTCTTTTAAAAGCTGTCATTGATTTGAGTCAAGGAAAGGGCGAGAACATTTATAAAAATGAAAAAATGAAGACTGTTTTGAAGTATATTAATAAAGAAGCCTTTCTATGGGGTGGATATCTAATATCCAAGGAAGTTATAGAAAAAGCTGTAGTGAAAAATCCCTTAGCAAGAAATCTTGAGTCAATAGAAGCTGCCTCCTTTTTTGTTAATCATGATAAATCAGATTACTTCTGCCAAATTAATTTGGCTGGTGAAGACGAAACTAAAAACAAGCAAATAGTTGAATTCATTAATTTAGTAAAAATATTTTATAGTACAGGGTTAAAAGAAGATACTGATATTCAAGCATTACTAAAAAATATTAATGTCTCAGTTGAACCCCCTGGAATAAAAATCACCTTTAAGACATCTGAAGATTTGATGATTAAACTTATTGAAAAATCTTAAAAAGCATAAGAAATTTAGACTTTAAACTTAATCCTTCTGGGTCCTAGAATCTTAAGTTTACCTTCCTTTTTCCAAGACTTAAGACGTTTTTGGTCAAGCTTAAGTAAAAGATTCCTCTCCCCTTCATCTCTGACTCGGGAAGAAGATTGTCTTTTAAAACCAATTTTAGCTCTAGTTATAATAAAACCAGATCTTTTTACTTTATATTCACTCCATTTAACTTTTCTCATTTTCCTCTACCTACCATATTTTTAAGATTAATAACTAAAAAGGTATATTCATTAATTGGAATTTTAACTTTTCTCTTTTTACTTAATCTCCTTTTTTAATTCAAGCAAAGCATTTAAAACTTCTTCTTCTTTAGCTCTTTTCTTTAAATAATCCCAGTCAAGCTCATCCATATGTAAAACTATTAATTCTTTTGCCCAGAATTTGTCATCTAATGATTTCCAATGGACAAAAGCACATAATCTATCAATTATTAAATCTTCAATTCCGATTATGTAAACCCTAAGACCTTCAATCTCAATCTCATAAATCTTTTCGTACTGTTCTTGATTATCCAAAGAAAATGCTGGGGCTTCAATAACAATTCCTAGTTCATCACTTACCCAATGTCTGCCTTCTTTATCAAATCCCCAACCTCTTAAAATCTTATCAATAGGTTCACTTGGTGCAACAACATCTATATCACCTGTTGCATATCCCCCAGCAGTATAGAATTCCAATGCATTTCCACCCACTATAATTGGTCTGACTTTTTCTGGTTCAAGTTCTTTTGTTAGTAGCCCCATAAATAAAAGCCTTTTTGTTAGGGGATCAGTTTCCTCTTTTACACTCTCCAGACTTACTCTAAGTTTTACTTCAGATTTTTGCTTAAGCCAGTTATCAATCACCTTTAGATTAAACCGGTACTGCCCTCCAACTTTAATATAGGGAATTTCACCACGCTTAATCATGGTGTAGATAGTCCGTTTACTAAAATTCAAATATTCAGTTATTTCTTCTACTGTTATTAAAGGTACTGGCATTTTTTTCTCCTGATAAAGTATAGTTTTGTAAAATATGAATTTTACTAATATTTTCTCATTTATTTTTAAAAGATTATGGTAGTTATAAATAATCCTTATATTCCTATTAGTTTCTAACCAAAAAATAAAACATATTTTTTCTATTATCACCTAAATTTTATGAAAAATCAAGAAAAAATATGAAATTTTATGAAAACCGTTAATAATAAATTGTCTACAACTTTTTAATATATAATATCGTCTAATCTCGGAATATAGATAACCTAGATTCTAAAAAAAATATAGAAAGGAGGTTAAACAATGAAACTCAGTGCACCAAAAAAAATAACCTGGTTGATTTCCCTGATCGTTGGGGTAATTGGTTTTATAGCTAATTTTATAACAATACCTTTACTATCACCTATTGCTTTTTGGCTAGAAGTAGCTGCATTAGCACTTCTTCTTATTGCCACTTTTATTCCAGGTCTATAGTAAATGGCTGAAGTGTGAGTCCATATCTCGTTGGGCGATCCCACTCGGGATATGGACTCGCTATTTTATTTTCTGAGCAAGACAGACAAACTATTTTAACAATTTATGTGGTGTTAGCAAAATTTGATAGTATTTTGCTAGTTGTTTCAGTACTTTTATTCTTAACAGGTATGTTATTTTTATTGAATAAATTCATATTAAAAGAAAAAGCAGAAGAGACTGAACTTTAATTATGAGTCAAAATCAATAATCCTGCTATCCTTCCAACAGTACTTCGTATAATTTTAATCAAAAATCGTATAGTTTATACAATTTCTCAGATATGAATGAATATTAAAAAAATCTTATTTAGGAACTTGTATATGCCTTCTTAGACGTCCTGTTCCTAACCCAATACCTATAAGGAGTACTCCTGTAATGAAGAGTGCAATTGGCATTCCGATTTTATCAGCGAAATGTTCAAAATTAACATAGGTGATTATAAAAAGTAGGAAAGCTGCTCCACAATATAGAAAGATTCGGGACTGCTTTTTAACACTAATAACTATGAAAGCAATACTGGCTAAAAAGGCTATAACCACCATTATTATTTCCTGCCACCATGTAAAACCGTATGTATCTGTAGCTAAAAGGCTGGTGAAATTCAGGATTGTTAAAGCTCCAAATATTTGAGATATCCATACCAAACTTTCTTTCTCCCTCACCCGTAGCCACTCTGACAATACTAACCATAAACCACCAGCAATAAGGCCAATCAATAGTAATGACAGATTTTCGTAGAAATGGTTAAAGTGTGGAATAATATTACCTAACCAACCAATGAACGATAATAGCAAGATACTGCCCCAGAGATGGAAAGTGATGCTCTGAGTAATGCTTGAGAGAAATATAAAACCAGCTCCAGCTAGTACTGTTGCTAAAAGACAGCCCAACAGCACCCAGGGGTCACTAGGCCCTAGCTCCTGTAAATTCATGAGGTCTAACTCATAAAAGATCACCCAAAAAGTTAGTCCACTCAGCAAACAACCTCCTAACCACAAAGCCTGTGCTCCTCGCTTAAGATAAGTACTATCAGAACCACGTAGCAACCAACCCAGAACCAACATAATAATCGTAGGAATAAGTATAGAGAGTATTCTACCCACACTTCCCAATGCTTTCCAGTTCAGACTTACCAAGAAAGCTAGCGCCAGAAAGATAACTAAGCTACCCAGGTAAACAAAAATCTCATTAATCCCTACTCGACGAGCTGGCACAAATTCCATTGTGCTCTTTATTTCCCTCTGCTTCAAAGCTTCTGCCTGTTCATGCGAGATTAACCCCTATCCAACCCACTCTTCAATCTTGTTTAACAAAGATTCTGACTTAACCATAACATGCCTCCTTTCGTATAAAATTAAACTTTTACACTTTAATAAAAACAATAAAAATCCTCACCTAATTGTTCGTCTTTTGTATATGTGTTTTAGTCAATTGTATATAAATTGTATACAAATTAAATTATATACGAATAAAAAAAGATTCATAATTTTCTATAAAAATCTAATTCACTTTAATTATTTATCACACTGAATTTATTAATTTTTTTAGAATTTATAATAATTTTAAAAAAGTTATATAATTTATACTATTAACAAGACAAGTTAGCAGTTTGCTTTTTGAAAAAATAAGAGTCATAGAAACACTTTTGGTATAAAATAAGTTTTAAATTTTAATTAAAGTAAAGGAAACTATTATGGAAAATAAGAATGCAATAGAATTGATTGAGATAAAAGGTCATATCATTGACTCTTTAATTTTACCTCAGATATTTGACGAAATTGTAGAAGCTGGTGGTGAGTTTGAAATAGTGGAATTTGTGATAGGAAAAACAAACATTGATGAAAGTCTGGCTAAAATAAAAATTTCCGCAAGTTCCCATAAAGTTTTAGACATAATTTTATACAGATTGCAAAGATTAGGAGTAGTTCCAGTTAAGGTAAAAGATGCTTCTACAACTCCAACTCCGAAGGATGGAATTTTACCTGATGATTTTTATTCAACTACAAACATTGCCACTAAAATTAGAATTTCTGAAAACTGGATAGATGTTCAAAATCAGGAGATGGATTGTGCAATTATAATTGATGAAAATCAGATTCCTAAATGTGTTCGTATGTCTAAAGTTAAGAAAGGTGATAATGTAGTAATTGGTAGAGATGGGATAAGGGTAATGCCCACTGAGAGACCGAGAGAGGGCACTTTTTTTGAATTTATGACATCCTCTGTATCCAGTGAGAAGCCTAAGAGGTTATTAATAAAAGAGATAGCAAAAAGAATGAGATTAATGAGGGAAAGTGATGACAAGATACTGTTTGTTTGTGGACCTGCAATAGTTCATACTGGTGCTAAGAAATATTTAGTTAGATTAATTAACAATGGATATATAGATGTTCTATTTTCTGGAAATGCATTAGCAGTTCATGATTTAGAGTCAGAAATTTTTGGAACATCATTAGGCATAAGCTTGAAAAGTGGAGCTGTTACTGATGAAGGTCATGGTAATCATTTAAGAGCAATAAATATTATAAGAAATTATGGATCAATTAAAAATGCTATAGATGCTGGTGTAATAAAAGATGGGATAATGTATGCTCTTATAAAAAACAAAAAGGAGTATGTTTTAGCTGGTTCAATAAGAGATGATGGACTATTACCAGAGGTTATCAAAGATGTAGTGAAGGCTCAGGATGCAATGAGAGGTAAATTAAAAGATGTCACAATGGCTTTGATGTTAGCCACCATGCTTCACTCAATAGCAGTTGGGAATCTATTACCAGCAACAGTTGAGACATATTGTATAGATATAAATCCAGCTGTTGTTACTAAATTGACTGACAGGGGAAGTTTTCAAACAAGGGGTATGGTAACAGATATAGGTCTATTCTTAAGGGATTTAACAAATGAATTAATTAATGTTTGATAAAGTGAACTACCCCTACCTGAAGGAAGGAGTCTTAGGCGACTAATTCAAAAATAAACTTAAATATTAAAGCTTCTCTAAAATAATATGAATTTACCATTTAATTTTGTGTAGAAAAAATTGACCTAAATAAAAAGTGATTGATATATATTATGTAAAGGGAAAAAAACAAAAAATTACAATCTATAGTGTGTATTTAGGATTCGGAGTTGTAATAATGAGATATGTTCCTGCTAAAATATATAATCAATTTGGGAAGATAATATTTGACACTTAACCAATTTTATGCTAATGTATTGGCATAAAATAATAATTTTATGCTAAGGGATTGACAGAAATGGAGTTATTTCGTTTAAGAGAACAAAATCCTTATTGGGAGAAACCAGAAGATATTGGAAAAGATTTCCATATTAAGGTTCTTTCAACCCTTCCTTTTGAAATTATTAACCCAGTAGAGAGGAAAATAGAATTAGATAAAGATGGAATTTTCATAATTCGAGGACCTCGCCAAATAGGTAAAACAACCTTTTTAAAAAGAAGTATTAAGAAGCTGATAGAGAGTGGTATTGACCAAAAAAGGATATTTTATTTTGCCTTTGATATTGGAGGGCTAAAAGATGAGCGAGAGGTTTTAGATTTAATTAAAACTTACCTTAGCTGGATTAGAAAAAAAGTAAAAGAAAAAGTATGGATGTTTTTAGATGAAGTTACTTATACTCCTGGATGGGCGATTGGTTTGAAGATTGCTTATGATCAAGGACTTCTTCAAGAAGTTACTATTATTGCTACTGGCTCTTCTAGTCTGGATTTGAAAAAGGGAGGAGAGAGATTACCAGGTCGAAGAGGGGAAGTAAAAGAAATAGCAGATTTAATAATGTTACCTATTGATTTTCGCACATTTTTAGAATTATCATTAAAAGAGAAATTACCTTCTCTTTTTTCTTTTCAAAAAGAGGAAATTTACTCTTTGGCTCAAGAGGTTTCGTTCTATAGAAAAGAAATTCAGGAAGCATTTGATAATTATCTATTAGTAGGTGGTTATCCTTTAAGTATAAATCTATATTTCCAAAAATCGTTCATTGAAAATAGCGCTTATTATACTTATCTTCAAGCAATATTAGGGGATTTAGCAAAAATTGGTAAGAGAGAGACTTTTTTTCGCGAAATCACTTCAGCTATTATTTCGAAAAAGTTTGAACCCATAGATTGGCAGACAATTGCCCAGAGCACCAGTATAGGTTCTCATTCTACTGTTCGGAGTTACATTGAGGATCTAACCTATCTTTTTGTTTTTTATGTTCTTTACCCGGTTAAAACCTTGGGGGCAACACCGATCTCTTTTCGAAAGAGAAGGAAGGTTTATTTTCTTGACCCATTTATTTTCCACATACTTAATAGTTGGTGTGCAGGTAGTTTTCAACCATTCGATTATGCTTCCCGTTGGTTAGAAAATCCTGATAATAAAGCAAAGTTGGTAGAAAGCATTGTGATTTCTTGTTTGAAGCGGAAGTTTCCCCTCAATGCATTCTGGAGAAATAGCGGTGAGATCGATTTTATTGGGTTTGGCGATAAAAAGCCAAAACTCCATTTAGAAATAAAGTATCAGAATAAGATTGTCTCTAAAAATAAGAAAAGTTTGAAAAAAGTAAAAGGCGGGGTTCTTTTGAGTAAAGACATACTCTATTATGATAAGGAAAATAATATTCTGATTGTCCCTGTTTCTTACTTCTTAGCTCTACAAGCATTAGAGGAAGATCAGTTCCATTATTAGACTTTTGACTTTAAGCCCTTTAGTTTCATCGATTGTTATTTAATAAAATTAGAAGAGTAGAAATAACTAAATAAAATAAATAAATTTTAAAATAGAAATGTATAAATGGATTTAATCATAACAGTCTTTGAAGCTATTGCTTCACTTATATTTAAAGAAGCAGCAGAAGTAGGTATTAAGGAAATTTTAATAAGAAAAGTTAAAAGAAAAACTACCCAAATAAGAAGTAATCAGAAAAAATTACTATCTGAAACTAAAGATATTATATTAAAAGGTGACCTTGGAGAGGATCTTTTCAATGCCTTCTCAACATTTCTTAAAACAAAGGATTTATCAAAAATAGATAAATTTCTTAAAAAAGCACCTTCGGATAAAGATATAGCTGTACTACTTGAAATTTCAAGAACTATTGGAATGGATTTTAGACTTCAAATGAATAAACCTGCTGAATATATTATTTCATCGATTGGAGAACTTAATCCCTCACAGTTCCCTATAGTAGCTAAGGCAATAAATAAATTCGTTAGTATGATAAATGCTGTCCATAAAGGTCCTAAAATCCATTTATTTCTTTCTACTCCAATACCTTTAGCTTTTCAAATAGGTCAATTTATGGGTATATCTCATTATGATATTAATTTATACCATTTTCAGAAAGGTAAATATGTTTCAATACCAAATATAAAAAGATAGAAGCTAAAAATTATTAACAGTTCTATTAAAATGTTTAAATTTATAAAAAACAGAAAACCTTAAAAGTAGATTAATCTATAAATAAAATCCTAAAAAACATCAATTGATAAACTTTAAAAAACAATTTCATTACAAGTTGACTATCTTAAGTGGAAAAGCAGACAGCTACACTGAACAAAACAATAAGGTGATTAAAAGTGGAAGAACTTAAATATATACCTATCTCATCATTAGCTGAATTAGCATATTGTCCTCGAAACTTCTATTATCAAATGGTGGAAGGAGTTGAGGATGAGAATATTTATATGCTTAAGGGAAAGCTACAGGATATAAGTCGGAAAGAGAGGAAAAAAGTTTGGAGAAAATCAGGTATACGGATTCGTTATGTAGTAGAAATAATTGACCTGAAGAAAAAGGGATTGAAACATATATTTATCTATCTGACCTACCATTTTATCTAATCGTAGAAATAATTGACCTGAAGAAAAAGGGATTTAAAATCACCCTCCCCCTACCCCCTCCCATCAAGGGAGGGGAGGTAGAAATAATTGGTCTTAGTAAAAGATTCATCTCTCCACTTCATCCCTGATTTTTCAGGATGATATTCTTATAAAACTAAGATGCCTATTTATCTTGAAATCTTTACAATAAAAATATAATATTTAAAAATCAGAAAAAAATTAATTGATGCCAACCATTTATAAAATACCAATCCTACCTATTGACAAAATTTTACCAGGTATATATAATTAACAAAAATGTTAATTATATATATTTAATATAAGGTACTTAAAACTTAGAAAATTAATATGAAGTACTTAAAACTTAGAAGACTAAAGAAAAAATTGTATTTTACAGTTGAAGATGTAGCAAGTGTTTTAAACATAAAACAATCTTCAGCACGGGTAATGTGCAGTCGCTATGCAAAAAACGGTTTTTTTATAAGATTAAAGAATAATTTTTATGTACTGTCTGAAAATTGGGATAAATTTTCCCGAGAAGATTTTTTAAGAATTTCAAATTATCTTCAAGTTCCCTCTTATATTTCTTATATGACAGCTCTTATGAACTATGGTGTTACAACACAGGTTCAACGAAATTATTTTGAGGCTTGTTCTTTAAAGAGAACAAAGGTATTTGATGTTGAAGGAATAGAGTTTAGATATTATAAGATTAAGAAAGATTATTATTCTGGATTTGAAAGAAAAAACGATATATTTTTAGCCACAAAAGAAAAAGCATTTATTGATACTATATATCTTTATTCTTTTGGAAAATACAGAATTGATTTCAGTTCTCTTGATCTTAATAAATTAGATAAAGAAAAAATTATAGAAATCATTAATATATTTCCAGCAAAGACGAAAAAATTGGTGAGGAAATTATGCGAGATCTAATTGAACAAGAAAAGTTTGAATTGGAGGTTTTAGACAGGTTAAATAGCAAGAGAATTCTTGAAAAACTTATATTTGTAGGTGGCACCATGTTACGGTTATGTCACGGACTTAACAGATTTTCAATTGATATAGATTTTTGGCTAACAAAAAAAGTTAATAAAAATAAATTATTTATAGAAATAAATAAATATTTTTCTCAGTTCTATAAGATAAGTGACAGTGCCAATAAATTAAATACACTACTTTTTGAATTTAAGTCTTCTAAATACCCAATGAACTTAAAATTAGAGATAAGAAAGGAGATCAAAGATATTGAAACTGAGCAGGTTATTGCTTATAGCAAATACTCTAATATACAGGTACTTCTAAGAGTTCCAACCCTTGAAGCAATGATGAGTGAAAAAATTGATGCTTTTCTTGAAAGAAAGGAGATAAGAGATATATTTGACATCGAGTTTTTATATAAAAAGGGAATTGAGCTCAAAGAATCTCCAGAAAAATTAATAAAAATACTTGATGGGATACAATTATTTAAGAAAAATGATTATAAAGTAAAGCTTGGGTCACTCTTAGAGAAAGAGCAAAGGAAATATTATATTAACGAGAATTTCAAGATCCTTAAAGCAGCTATAAATGAAAAACTCAAAGTGCTGGATTAATTATATAGAGATATAGAATTACCCTCCCTCTACCCCCTCCCATTAAGGGAGGGGAAGTAGAAAGAAGATATAAAAAAAAAGAGAAGGAGTTGGTGACTCTTTGAATTTTACAGAAAAATTGGGATTGACTGTATATAAAGTAGAAAAAAGGTAAAAAATAGAATCTTATAATATATAATTAATGTAAAATTTTTAAAGGTGTATTAAAAATGATGTTATTTAATAATAAAATGTATAGCATTTTTATAGAAGGGGGTGATTGGAAAAAAAACTAAGATAAATTTAAATTTTTTAAAAAGATGTTTTTGATTGAAAAAAGAAGGTGAGATTAAGAATGATAGAAAAGGTAGCTATAGTTGGCGTAGGTTGTACAAACTTCAGGTCAACCACACCAGATCTATCTTATCGAGAGTTGACTTATGAAGCAGCCACAAAAGCTTATAAGGAAGCAGGAGTTGAGCCAAAAGATATAGATAGTTTTGTGAGTACAGCGGAAGATTTCTTTGAGGGGTATTCTATTGCTGATGAATACTGTCCAGATCAATTGGGAGCAGTCTTAAAACCCGTTAATACCATAGCTGGAGACTTTTTACAATCATTGATTACTGCCTATATGCAAATACTCACTGGAAGATTTAATATTGTTGCTGTTCAAGCAATGAGTAAAGCTTCTAACATGACCACATTAAAAGAATTAGAATTATTTGCCTTTGATCCAGTTTTTAACCGTCCATTAGCAGAAAATCCACATTTTGTAGCGGGACTTGAGATGAACAGATATCTTTATGACACAAAAATTACAAGGGAGCAATGTGCAAAGGTTGTAGTTAAAAACAAATTAAATGCTCTAAATAATCCCTATGCAGGACATGGAGCTAAAATAACTGTTGAAGATGTTTTAAATTCTGAGATTGTATCATATCCATTAACCCGTTTAGATATTAGTCCTTCTTCTGATGGAGCAGTAGTAATGGTCTTAGCTTCAGAAGGGACCGCTAAAAAATTGTCTGATAAGCCAATATGGATTAGAGGAGTTGGTTGGTGCTCAGATACATTCAGTTTAGAAAGTAGAGATTGGGCACAACCAATATCTACAAAAATAGCTGCCGAGATGGCTTATAAAATGGCTAAGATAACTGATCCAAAGAGAGAAATTGATTTAGTTGAATTAAGCGATCTATTTTCCTATAAGGAGCTTCAGCACTTGGAAGCTTTAAAGTTCTGCAGTAAAGGTGAAGCAGGTAAAATGGTAGATGA
Organism: Actinomycetes bacterium; assembly: GCA_030612085.1. Classification (GTDB taxonomy): domain Bacteria; phylum Actinomycetota; class Humimicrobiia; order JAHJRV01; family JAHJRV01; genus JAHJRV01. The sequence goes on along the minus strand of JAUWOM010000011.1, from coordinate 3,387 downwards.
TGGGGTAACAGAGATTGGAGGAGAACTTCCAGTGAATCCTTCAGGGGGAAGTTTAGGAGTTGGTAACCTGTATGAATGCTCAGGTGCTCAAAAAGCATTAGAAATTATTCTTCAGTTAAGAGGAGAAGCAGGAAAAAGGCAAATAAAAAATGCAAATATTGGCTTGGCACATGCTTGGAGGGGTGTTCCTACCACAACCAGTGTCATTGCCATTTTAAGTAATTAAGGGGAGGAATTGTATAATTTTAATGAATTTTATCTTAGATCCTCAAAATAATTGCATATATATTTTAAGTAATTGATGGGAGGTGTAAAAAAGTGGGAATGAGAAGAGTAGCGATAGTGGGAGCAGGGATGACAAAGTTTGTCAGAAGAGCTCAAGAAACTGGAAAGGAATTAGCTTACGAAGCTGCTAAAATGGCTTTAGATTCTTGTGAATTAACATTAGAAGATGTAGGTTGTGTTTCTTTAGGAACTGCTCCTGATGCATTTGATGGTGTTCATATGAAGGGAGAGTATTTAAGTGATGGTGCTGGTGGATGGAGGAAACCAGTTATGAGACCATATGTTGGTGGTGGTACGGGAGTATTCAATGCAATCCATGGATGGTTTCATGTAGCTTCTGGATTATTTGATATTTGTTTGGTTGTCGCCGAAGAGAAAATGTCAAGTTGTTATCCTCATCCAGCGGGAGCTTTCTTGACCATATTTGACCATACAACAGAACAACCACTAAAACCAAATCTAATCTGGATATTTGCTCTTGAGATGAGAAGATATATGGAAACTTATGGAATTAGTCATAGAGACATTGCCTTGGTTTCAGTGAAGAATAAAAAGAATGCAATGGACCATCCTTGCGCACAGATACCACAAGAGATAACTGTAGATGATGTTCTAAACTCAGAAGTATTGGCTGATCCAGTACATAGGTTAGATATTAGCCCAACAAGTGATGGAGCAGCAGCTTTAGTACTTGTAGCAGAACATATAGCTAAAAAAATAACAGATAAACCTGTCTGGATAGACGGTGTTGGTTGGAATGTTGATACAGCTTATTGGGCTACAAGAGACCTTTGTTATCCAAGATATGTTGAGAAGGCTGCAAGAATGGCTTACGAGATGGCTGGAATTAAGGAGCCCCATAAAGAAATTCAAGTAGCTGAACCATATGACCCATTTGATTACAAAGAACTTCATCATATGGAAGGTCTTCTCTTATGCGGTAAAGGAGAAGCTGCAAGACTTACTGCTGAAGGAGTTACAGCCAGAGACGGAAATCTACCTACCTGTCCATCAGGCGGACTTTTAGGTGTTGGTAATCCAATAGCTGCATCTGGTGTAATGAAAATTTGTGAGATCTTCTGGCAACTAAGAGGAGAAGCAGGAAAAAGACAGGTTCCAGGAAAGCCAAAAGTAGGTCTCGCTCAGGCCTGGGGAGACCTAATGCAAGTCGGAACCGTAATAGTAATGAAAGTATAAGGGGGTATTTAAATGAATAATAAAGAATATGATTTTAAAGGAACACCACTTAGAGGGAGCGATATAAAGGGGAAGAAAGTTTTAACTACTTCGTGGAAGCCAAATCTTCAATATTCCTGGGATGATGGAGTAGCAATTGGCAGATATTTAAAAGAGTTAAAAAATGGGAAGATAATTGCAAGGAAATGCAATAAGTGTGAACGAATAATGATTCCTCCAAGGATGTTCTGTGAGTTATGTTTTAGAGCAACTGATGAGTGGGTATATGTAGAAGATACAGGGAGTATAAACACATTTTCGATAAGTTATGTTCATTGGGATGCAAAAAGAATCAAGGAAGGAGAAAAACCATTCATTCCAGCAGTAATTGAAATTGATGGAGCTTCTGAAGGAATGGGGATACTCCATGTATTAGGAGAGGTTGACCCAGAAGTTGTTAAAAGTGGAATGAGAGTTAAAGCTGTTTGGAAATCACCAGAAGAAAGAATAGGTGCAATAACTGATATTAAATATTTCAAACCTATATAGGAGGTAGAGTTAATATGGGAATAAATGAGAAAATTACAGAAAATATTGATATGACATCATGGAAGGGTAAAATACCTGTTAATTATATATATACTGTAGGTATTGCTGGAGAGAAATTTTTTAGAGAGATTAAAGATAATGAAAAAATTGTGGGTACAAAATGTGAGAAATGTGAAGTTATATATGTTCCTCCCAAGATATATTGTGAGAGATGCTTTAGCAGGTTAGAAAATTATATAGATGTGGGAACAAAAGGAACTGTTCATACCTTTACAATTTGTTACGAAAATGTAGATGGTACGAAAAAAGAAGAGCCAACAATTATTGCTATGGTAAAAATTGATGGAACAGATGGAGGACTTGTTCATTGGTTAGGGGAAATAGATTCAAAGGATGTAGAGATTGGAATGTCTGTTGAAGCTATCTTTAAAGCAAAAGAAGAACGCGAAGGTTCAATTCTTGATATAACATATTTCAAACCAACATAAATTAATGGCTAATTAGAATATGATACAAAAGATTTTTTTAGAAACATTAAAAATAGTTGGATTGGTAACTATTTTAATGATTGTTATAGAGTGGCTTCAAATAAAATTTGAAGATAAGATAAAAAAACTACTTATTAAAAATCCAAAAAATCAAATAATTGGTTCTTCTCTACTTGGAGCAATACCAGGTTGTATAGATGCATTTTTAGTTGTTTCACTTTATTCTCATGGGCTTGTAGGTTTTGGAGCTTTGGTGGCAGTTATGCTTTCTACAGCTGGTGATGAGGCTTTTATTATGTTGGCAATGGCACCAAAGACTGCACTTCAGATTTTTGCTGTTTGTGCCACACTTGGAATTATCGGTGGTTTTATAACTGAGAAGATTGCCAGTAAAATAAATCTAAAAAGAGCAGAGCCCTGTTGTATAGATATACATAAAGAGGAATTTGATATAAAGCATTTTCTTGAAGAACATGTATACAATCATATTTTTAAAAAGCATATCCCCCAACTATTTTTATGGATTTTCTTTACATTACTGACAGTTCAATTTTTAATGCAACGTTTTGATTTAGAAAGTATATTACCTCAAAATAAATTATTATTAATTCTTTTAGCAACATTAATTGGAATAATTCCGGAATCTGGCCCACACTTAGTATTTCTTACTCTATATTCCCAGGGTTTAATTCCTTTTTCAGTTCTTCTCGTTTCTTCTTTAAGTCAAGATGGTCATGGTTTATTACCACTTTTGTCTTACTCTGTAAAAGATACAATTAAGGTTCAAATATTTACCACACTATTCTCTTTATTAATAGGATTGGTATTGTATTTAATCGGAATTTAATATAGTACCATGTCTTGACATAAGACATATGCATTTTTATTC
>JAUWOM010000026.1 GCA_030612085.1 Actinomycetes bacterium | reverse complement strand
TTACAACCACATGATTTTCTTATAACCAGGTGAGTTTCTAAAATAATTTTTTTATTATTGTTTTCATTACTTTCGATATTATCTATAAGAAGGTTAGCTGCATTTTTTCCAATCTCAAATCCAGGTAAATTAACAGTTGTGAGAGGAGGATCAACATATTCTGATAGATTCACATTATCAAATCCTACTAATGCAATATCTTTTGGTATTTTCATACCCACTTTCTTTAATGCATCCATTACACCAAAAGCAACAACATCAGATGCTACAAAAATGGCTGTTGGTAATTTTTTTAAAGTCAACAATCTTTGCATTTCCTTGAAGCCACTCTGTGGCGTAAAATCTCCTTTACCTATAAGTTCTTCATCATAAGGAATGGAATTTTCTTCCAAAGCACTTTTGTACCCCAATAATCGTGACTCACTTGCTGTGTAACTTAGAGGAGCATTGGTAATCATTGCTATTCTTTTGTGACCGTGAGATATTAGATGTTGTACTGCTTTTTTTGCTGCTTTTATATTATCTATATCTGAATAACTAAAATTGTCTTCCTTTATCTGTCCCATTAGTACAATAGGAAAATCCTCTTCTCTAAGTCTAAAAAGCTCTTCATCATCCGACCTTGGTCCAGATAGAATCATTCCATCAATTCGCTTTTCCCTAACCATTGGATAATAAGTATCTTTTTTTGATATATCTTCAACATAGTGTAGAAGAATTCTGTAACCTTTTTCTTGTGCAACTGTACTTACGCCTAAAAGAACTCGTGGGAGAAAGGCATCAGAAAATACACTTTCTAACTTTTGACACAAAATTAAGCCTATTGTTTTTGTTTTATTTTTAACAAGACTTGTTGCTATTGCATGAGGGTAATAGTCTAATTCTTTGGCAATGTTTAAGACTTTTTTGCGGGTAGCTTCTGATATTTTTACATCAGTTCGATTATTAAGGACAAATGAAACTGTAGTCCTGGATACACCTGCTAATTTAGCTATATCTTTTGTTCGAGGATATTTTTTCATTATTTAGAAAACAAATTTAAATCATTAACACGTGTTAATTATATATCATAAAAAATTTTTTTGTCAATTTAATTTATTTTTAAAATTTTCTGAATCTCCTTATTTCTCTACATTTTCTTTTATAAAAAATTTTATATAGTTAAATTTTTTGTTTAATCTAATTTAACTTAATATAAATTAATAATATAATATGTTAAATATCTAATAAATAACATGAAAATATAATTAAAGGAAATAAGAAGTAATTGAAATTTATAAAAGTTATTATGAAAAAAATTTTAAATAAATTAACTTTTAAAAAGTCCTATATTTTGATAAAATACACTGTTTTTATTTTTCTTGTGATATTAATTTGTTTTAGTTTAACCGGTTGTGAGAGTTTCAAAAAAGCTTTAGAAGGTCCAAAACCTGAAATAGTGGTAGATAATTTTTTTAAAAGTCTAATAAATAAAGATTACTCGAAAGCTTATTCTTATTTATGCGAAGGAAATAAAAGCAAATTCTCTTCGAATGAATTTATAGATAAAATGCAGGATTTTCAGGAAATAATTAGATATGAAATTTTGTCTTCAAATGTTGGATATAAGAATTCAAAAGTTACAGTAAATCTAACAACTCTTTCATATGATGAAGAAGAGATAAAAGAAATTGAAGTCCCATTGATAAAGGAAGAAGATGAATGGAGGATTGCTTTCTGGGATATTGAGCTTGAAAAATAATAATTTAAATATAAAATTTTAAAATATAAATTTATTAGTTAGTTTTTATTGTAATTAGTTTTTTCATTCTAATATAATTCATCTAATATTTTAAAAGTCATATATATTATTAATTTTTATGGGGTTATAGTGATAAAAATACTTTTTATAGGAGATATTGTTGGAAAACCAGGGAGGAAAGCTGTAAAGGAGATACTCCCAAAACTTAAGAGTGAAAATGACATATTTCTAACAATAGCCAATGGTGAAAATTTAGCTGGTGGAATTGGTATAACACCAAGCCTTGCTCAGGAAATAAAATCTTATGGAGTTGATATAATAACAACTGGAAACCATATCTGGAGAAGAAAGGAAATAGAACCTTTTTTGAATATAGCAGATTATTTATTAAGACCCGCTAATTATCCTCCGGGGAACCCAGGTAGGGGATCTTTAAAATTAACTAAAGAGGGTGTAAATATTGCAGTAATAAATCTATGTGGAAGAGTTTTTATGGGACATTTGGGAAATTTAGATTGTCCTTTTAGAGCATCAGACCGGTTGATTAAAGAATTGGGAGATGAAGTATCTGTAATAATTGTTGATATACATGCTGAAACAACTTCAGAAAAAACAGCTATGGGATGGTATTTAGATGGAAGAGTTAGTGCAGTTATTGGTACTCACACGCATGTTCAAACTTCTGATGAGAGAATATTATCTAATAAAACAGCATATATAACAGATGCAGGAATGGTGGGTTCAATTGATTCAATTTTGGGTGTAAAAAAAGAAAAGGTTATTGAGATGTTTTTAACTCAAAGACCCATGTCCTTTTCTGTATTGAAGAAAAATATTATTTTAAATTCCGTAATTATTGAATTAGATGAAAAAACAGGAGAAGCATCTTCTATAAGAAGAGTAAATATTCCTTTTATTTAAGGAGGAAGTAACTGATTTGAAGAAAGTAATAAATTTTATTTTTGGAGTTCATAATCACCAACCAGTTGGGAATCTACCCTATATTTTTGAAGATTCATATCAAAAAGCATATTTCCCATTTTTAAAGATTTTATATAAGCATCCAACAATAAAGTTTACCATTCACAACTCTGGTATATTGCTTGAGTGGATAGCAAAGAAACATCCTGAGTATATTTCTATACTAAAAGAGATGGTAGATAGAGGGCAAGTGGAGATCAAAACCGGGGGATTTTATGAGCCAGTACTCCCCATAATACCTGATGCAGATAGATATGTTCAGATAGAAAAATTAACAGGGTATATTAAGGAATTAACGGGATATAATCCAACAGGTATGTGGTTGACTGAGAGAGTCTGGGAACCACATTTAGCTGAAGTATTGTCAAAGGCGAAAATAAAACATATCTCTGTTGATGAATCACATTTTAAACTAACAGGATTCTCCAAAGAACAGTTAAGAGGATATTTTATTACTGAAGAACAAGGACACAAATTAACTATCTTTCCTATAAGTAAAGACCTTCGTTACTTGATTCCTTTCTCTCCAGTTTCTAAAATAATTAATTATTTTAAAGAAATAGCATCTGAGAATGAGAGAAATCTGGTAGTTTTGGATGATGATGGTGAAAAATTTGGAGGTTGGCCAAATACCCATAAGTGGATATATGAGGATGGATGGCTTGAGCAATTTCTTACTACTTTAGAAAGTGAAAGTTCATGGATAAAGCTTTACACATTTTCTGAATTTATAGAAAAGTTTCCACCTCTGGGAAGAGTATATCTTCCGACTGCTTCATATCCAGAGATGCTCGAGTGGTCCGGTGGTTTTTGGAGAAATTATCTTGTTAAGTATCCTGAAATTAATAATATGCAGAAGAAAATGTTTTATCTTTCAAAATGGACAAGAGAGGTTGGAAATAAAGAAGCTTATGAACATGTACTTGCCAGTCAGTGTAACGATGTATATTGGCATGGAATTTTTGGTGGTGTATATATTCCATCCATGAAAATGGCATTATATCGTCATATGATTGAAGCTGAAAGATTATTGGAAGAACAATCTCACAATAATGAAATGTTTTTGAATAAAAAGGTTTTTGATTTCAATTTAGATGGTCATGATGAAGTGATATTATCTAATAAATTTTTAGGTGCATATATAACTCCTTATAATGGTGGAACTGTATTTGAATTGGACTATAAGCCAAAACCTTTCAATCTAATTGCTACTTTAGCAAGGAGAGAGGAATCTTATCATAAAACAATAAAGGAAAAAGCAAAAGAGAGTAAGATTGAAGAAAGTGAGTCCAAAGAGAGTGAAATTAAAGAGGGTGAGTTTAGGGATAGTAAGACTGAAGAGAAAGGCGAAGGCATAACTACAATTCATCATATAGAAGCTTTAAAGGAAGGGGATCTTAAAAAATTATTAAATTATGATAAGTGGCCTAACTATAGTTTTAGAAATTATATTCTCTCTTATGATACCAATCTTGATTCATTTCAGAGAAGGGAATATAAAGAATTTGGAAATTTTGCCAATGGAGCATACTCATTTCAACTTATAGAAAATGGAGTAAAACTTAATAGAGAAGAGAGAATATTTATTCAGGGCAATGAAAGTTTTATAACTATTAAAAAAAGATATGAAATTGAGAAGGAAAACTCTATTCTTAAAGTTAATTACCTAATAGAAAATAAGGGTCAAACAAGTTTATTATCAATTTTTGCTGTGGAGACATTTTTTTCAATGTTAAGTGGTTATGATGAAAATGCTGTGCGATACTATATTCCAGAAGTTGAATTAAAAGATAAATATATGGCAAGTTATGGGGAGATAAAAGATATAGGTGAAGTCATAATAAAAAATTATCTTGAAGGATTTAATATAATACTAAAATTTACCCCAGAAGCAACTGTTTGGAGATTTCCTATTGAGACAGTTTCTCAATCTGAAACGGGAATGGAGAGAACATATCAAAGTTCAGCCGTAGTTCCAAATTGGAAACTTAAATTAGAACCAAATCAGAACTTCTCAGCACAAATATCATTAAAGATATCAGAGAGGTCTTAATAATTATAAGATTCTTTGTGCAGTTTATCTCGATAGAGATTGCCACGCCACCTTCAGTGGCTCGCAATGACAACCAAAACTTACCGAGTAATATTTAATTTGTCATAGCGAGGGACAAAGTCCCGAAGCAATCTCATTAAAAAGTAAGGAGTATAGAAGGATTATTTTATGTTGGGTAAAAGAAAATCAGAATATCCACTTCATATTGCTTTTATTTGGCATATGCACCAGCCATGGTATTTAAATAGTGATAGTAGTATTGGGGGTGGTGACATTGCTTTCCTTCAAGGGAATAAGGGGCATTCACTTAACAATGTCGCCTTTCTTCCATGGGTTAGACTGCATTCAATTAAAGATTATCTGGACATGGTTACAATTTTAGATAACTATCCTAATATAAAACAGACTTTTAATTTAGTTCCTTCATTAGTGAAGCAAATAGAACTGATTTCTGACGAAGGAATTAGTGATAAATATTTAGATATTAGTTTGAAACCTGCATCAAAACTTACAATAAAGGAAAAAAGGTTTATACTCGATTGGATGTGTCCGCCCAACAATATTAAAAGGATTTCGAATTATGAGCAATATAAAAAGATTTTAATTAAAATAGAAGATTTAAAAAGAAGTTTCAAGGTAGGAAGTTTAAAAAGAAATCTAAAAGGTTCTTTATCTATCATAAACAAACTAACTGAGCAGGAATATAGGGATCTTCAAGTATGGTTTGATCTTTCCTGGTTTGATCCAGTGTGTATAAATAATAATCATTTCTTAAGCAGACTTGTCAAAAAAGGTAAATGTTATAGTGAGGAAGAGAAGAAAAGCCTTTATAATGAGCAACTTAAAATTATAAAAAGAATGATTCCAAAATATAAGCAAATGGGGGAGCAAAAAAGGATTGAAATCATAAGTTCTCCTTATTATCATCCAATATTACCCCTTTTAATAGATAATAAAGTGGTTATTGAAGCTGATCCAAAAAGTATTGTTCCTAATAACCATTTCACATTTTTAGAAGATGCAAGAACGCAAATAGAAAAAGGTCTTAATTTTCATAAATCAATATTTGGTTCAAAACCTAATGGAATGTGGTCACCTGAGATGGCAGTTTCGAATGAATCATTAAAGATTTTAGCAGAATCTGGGATTTTTTGGACAATCGCTGATCAGAATATTTTAAGTAAAAGTATTAATGTGGACTTATCTTTACAAGATAATAGATTAATAAAAAACCCTCATCTTCTTTATAAACCATATGTTTATTCAAATGGCAATTATTCTATAAACATAATTTTTAGGGATCAGATTCTATCTGATTTAATAGGATTTGCATATAACAACATGAGTTGGGAAGATGCAGTTAATGACTTCGTAGATAGGTTAGAAAGAATATATTTTTCAGTTTCACAAGACTTTAAACCTTATTTAGTAACCATTGCTTTGGATGGAGAGAACTGTTGGGAGTATTACGAAAAAAATGGAATTGAGTTCTTGTCTAATCTATATAAAAAATTGAATGAAAGTAATCTGTTTAAGTTAGTTGGTGTGACTGATTATTTAAGCAAATATCCACCAACAGATAGACTTTATAACATAAAACCTGGATCATGGGTGAGGGGAGATTTCTCAAACTGGATAGGAGGAGAGGGACAGAATCAAGCCTGGGATTGTCTTTATCAAGCCAGGGTTGATGTGGAAAAATATATAAACTCTGGGATTGATGGGGAAAAAAGAGAAAAGATTTTAAGGGAAATATATATTGCCGAGGGAAGTGATTGGTTCTGGTGGTTAGGTGATAATGAAAAATCTGGAATGGATGAATTATGGGAACAAGAATTTAGAGAACACTTATTTAAAATTTATGAAATTTTAGAAATTTCACCACCAGAAAATCTTAAATCACCAATAAAAATTGTATAATTAATTTATTTTGTCATTTAAATTAATAGAGGTACAAGAGTGAAAATACTTTTAGTGTCATCAGAAGTATATCCTTATGCAAAGGTGGGAGGATTAGCTGATGTAGTAGGTAGTCTCCCATTCGCATTATCAAAGTTAGGTCATGATGTAAGAGTTGTGATGCCAAAATATAAAGAAGTAGAAGATAAAATAGTTGGTTTAGAAAAAGTAGATGATCTGTTAAAAATTTATATGGGAAATTCTGGCATTATGGAAGCAAAGATATATGAAGGGATAATGAGCCAGGGAGTTCCAATTTATTTTATTGAAAATAATCAGTATTTTTATAGGGACCAGATTTATGGAACTAAAGAGGGTGACTATCCTGATAATGCTCATAGATTTACCTTTTTTCCAAGAGCTATTCTAATGATGTTAAGAAAATTAGAATGGTTTCCAAATGTTATTCATTGTAATGATTTTCATACGGCTTTGGTTCCTGTTTTACTAAAAACGGAATTTAAAGACAATCCTCTTTATAATAGAATTGCTACAATTTTTACAATTCACAATTTAGCCTATCAGGGGATTTTTTCACGTGATTTATTAGATGAAGTTGGTCTTGATAAAAATTTATATTCGATAGATAAAATGGAGTATTGGGGAAAATTAAATTTCATGAAGGGTGGGATAATATTTTCTGAAAAGATAAATACGGTAAGTCCAACCTATAGCAAAGAAATTCTTACACCAGAATATGGTTGTGGTTTAGACGGAGTGTTGAGAACTAGAGAAAAGGATCTATTTGGAATCATAAATGGGATAGATTATACACAATGGAATCCAGAGACTGATAGGTCTATTAAGAAAAGATATTCCAATAAGAATCTGAAAGGAAAAATAAAATGTAAAAAAGCCCTTTTGATTGAGCAGGGTTTAAAAAGTTCTCGATTAAGTATGCAAGCGCCACTTATTGGAATCATATCAAGATTAGCTGACCAGAAGGGATTGGATCTGGTTGAGAAAGCTATGGAAAAGATTATAAATTTGGGAGCAAATTTAATAATATTGGGAACTGGAAACGCTTACTATCACAAAGTTTTTGAAAAAATGTCATATAAATTTAAGGAAAATTTTAAGGTAAATTTAAAGTTTGATTCAAAATTAGCACGCAAAATTTATGCAGGTTGTGACATGTTTTTAATGCCTTCAAGATTTGAACCCTGCGGATTAGGACAGATGATTAGCTTAAAGTATGGAACAATACCAATTGTTAGAAAAACTGGAGGATTAGCGGATACGGTAATTAACTGTGATAAACACATTGGAAGAGGTACTGGATTTGTTTTTAAAGAAGCGAGTTCAAAAGATATGCTTTCAGCAACTAAAAGAGCAATTGGTGTGTTTAAAGATAAAAAGAGGTGGGATAGAATTGTAAGAAGGGCGATGGAACAGGATTTTTCATGGGATAATTCAGCTAAAGAATATGTTAAACTATATAATGAAGCAATATCATCAAAATAATTTATGGTGGATTTTATGCAGGATAATTCTAAAAAGTTAAAAGAAATTCCTATAGAGGATGAATACATTTATGCCTTAAGCCAGATAGGTCAGATTGCGACATCCAGGTTAGACTTAAATAAAAGACTTGAGCAGATTGTAAAGCTGACAAAAAGGCTGCTTAAAGTGGATGTTTGCTCTATATTTCTATACAATGAGCCAACAGAAAAACTGATTTTAGAAGCAACTGATGGTCTTGACCCTAATTCAATTGGAAAAGTTAAATTAGATATAGGTGAAGGAGTAACCGGGACATGTGCAGAAATAAGAAAACCACTGATGATACCAGAAGTTAAAAAGCATCCTAAATATAAATATTTTCCTGAGACAAAGGAGGAGATATTTACCTCTCATCTATCTATACCTCTTATAAGCTTTGATAAGCTAATAGGTATAATGAACGTTAATACAATAAAACTACACCATTTTACTGACAAAGAAGTTAAAATACTTCAAACAATATCAAGTTATATTTCTGGAGCTATAAGTGATGCTCAAATTTATAATAGAGCTCTCCGCAGGGTGAAAGAACTCTCAACGATTGAGGAGATATCCACTGCCTTATCATCAACTATGGAACTTCAAGAACTTTTAGATTTAATTCTTAAGATAAGTTCTGAAATAGTGAGATGTGAAGGTGGAATAATTCGTCTTTTAGATTTAGATTCCAATATTTTAATAAGAAAAGCTAGTTTAGGGATGCCTTATGAGAGCAAAATAATTCCCGATTTAAAGTTAGGAGAAGGAATTGCAGGCTGGGTTGCAAAAGAAAGGCAACCAGTCATTACTAACGATGTTATTGGTGATGAAAGATTTATTCATCCACCCGAGTCAATGGTAAAGACAGAAATCTGCACACCACTTCTAATCAAAGATGAAGTAATAGGAACTATCAGCCTTTATAATAAACTTACAACTCCAATTTCTCCAGAAGGTACTTTTGATGAAGAGGATTTACGTCTTTTAATAATTCTGGCAAATAAAGCAGCTTTAGCAATTGATAATGCTCAACTATATTATGAGTTAAAGTCGAAAGTAGAAGAGCTTTCTCTACTGTTTCAAGTAAGTGATAAATTAAGTTCTACAATAGATTTTGAAAAGGTTTTAGATAGTTATTTAGATCTTAATGCAAAATTACTTCACGCAGATAAATGCTCTGTAAAACTCATAGATACAACTGGAAGGATGTTTGAGACAGTTAGATATATAGGACTCAGTGATGATTATATTGAAAGCAGATCAAAACAGATAAAAGATGATGGCACAAATTGGGTAATAACTGAAGGTAAATCACTTTTAATACCTGATATTACTAAAGTGGATAGAGTTTATAATATACCCTCAATGGTTGAGGAGGGGATTAAATCACTACTTTCAATTCCAATGAAATATCAGGACAGAGTTATAGGTGTATTAAATGTATATAAGAGTAAAGATGAACCAACATTCACTGATGATGAGGTTAAACTTCTAACAATATCTGCAAATCAGGCAGCCATATCCATAGAAAATGCTCGACTTTTCAAAGATACTCAAAATCTGGCTAAAATAAACCAGGACAGGTTAAGAGAAATCTCAATTCTATATGAGATTATGAGAGCTTCAAGTTCAACATTAGAATTAGATGATGTTCTGAAAGTGATATTAACTGGTCTTACATTTGGTGATGGCTTTGGTTTTAATAGAGCATTTCTTTTACTACCCGACGAAAATATTGAATTTTTAGAGGGGAAAACCGCAGTAGGTCCATCAAGTTATGAAGAAGCCTGGAAGATATGGCAACAGGTTTCAGAAGAAGAGATATCTTTAAAAGATATACTTTATAGAAAAAAGGATGATGAGGAATATTTAACTGAATTAACAAAAAGAATTAAAGCAGTTAAGATACCAATTAATGATAAAAAAGTAGTAGGAAGAACATTTTTAGAGAAAAAACCTTTTAATATAAAGATTGCTATTAAAGAATTTCCCATTGAAAATGAGATAGGTGAGTTATTGGACTGGGAGGATTTTGCGATAGTTCCTCTTCTGTCGAGAGATAGAGCAGTAGGGGTGGTTATTGTAGATAATCATTTCAATAAAAGAGCCATCACAGTTGAGGATATCAATTTTTTAGTTATGTTTGCTAATCAGGCAGGATTGGCTATTGATAATGCAACTGTGCATAAAAAATTGAAAGAAAGTATAAGTTCAATGGAGATGGCTAATATAAAACTGCAGGAGCTAAAGAACTATAGTGAGAATATAGTTGAAAGTATAACATCAGCAATATCTGTTATAGATAAAAATACGATGATAAGTAGCTGTAACTCGAGTTTTGAAAATTTCATCGGTTTATCCAAAAAGGAAATTATTGGAAGAAGCCTCTTGAAACTTCCCTTAAAAATAGAAGAGTTTGACCTAACGGGTATAATTGAAGAGACTTCTACAAAGGGAGAACCTCAGGAACTTTCTAAAGTTCATTGTATAGCAAACAATGAAGAAGTTATTGCAGATATTAGTATTTATCCGTTTAAGGATTCCCTAAAGAATGTTATTGGAGTTGTGTTATCTATACAGGATGTAACAGACATAGTGAAGTTAGAGAAAAGAGTTAAGGACTCTGAACAATTAGCAATGTTGGGTGAACTTTCAGCTGGAGTTGCTCACGAAATAAGAAATCCACTTGTTTCAATTGGCGGGTTTGTTAGAAGGCTTCAGAAAAAGCACAAAGATGATGAAACAGATAGAGAATATACATCAATTATTATTAAAGAAGTAAAAAGATTAGAAAATATAGTAGGTGAAGTACTGGATATAGCGAGTCCCAAGAAACTGAAATATGATTTAGTAGACTTAAATAAAATAATTTTGGATATTATGAATATTCTCAAAACAAGTTGTAGAGATAAAGAAATTAAAGTAGAACAAAAATTGATGAAATCTCTTCCAACTGTATTTGGCTCATCATCACAGTTAAAACAGGTATTTTTCAACTTATTTCAGAATGCAATTGAAGCATCACCAGTTGGGGGGATAATAAAAATTGAAACAGGACATAGGGGTAATGAAGATTTTGTGATGATAAATAATGAAGGTAAAGCAATACCACCATATATAAAGGAAAAAATGTTTGTACTATTTTTTACTACCAAAATCAAAGGAACTGGATTGGGTCTTTCTGTTTCAAGTAGAATTATAGAACTACATTATGGAAGAATTGAGTTAAAAAGTGTAGAAGAAGAGGGCACAACATTTACAGTATTTTTACCAAAAAGTGCAGTGAAGATAAAAGGTTTGTAACCTATCCTAACTTCTAGCAATGAGACTTCATTGCAAATATTTTAAAAATAAAAAAATATTTAATATGTAAAAGTTATAAAAAAGGATTAATTATGAAAAAGATATTAATAGTAGAGGATGAAGAGAATCAAAGACTGTTATATAAAAC
>JAUWOM010000066.1 GCA_030612085.1 Actinomycetes bacterium | reverse complement strand
TGTTTCATCTATTCCAAAAACTCCAAAATCTGCAAAGAATGTAAGAACATTCTGTGTTGATAATGCCCCTGCAATAGTAGCAGTGTTATGTTCCTGGATACCTCCCTCGAAAAAGTTATTTGGGCATATTGATGCAAATTTATCAGTTTTAACTGAAGTTGCAAGGTCACAATCAAAAACAGCAATTGGTGAAATAGGGGATTTATTAAAGTTAGAAGATTCTTCATAAATAAGAGATTTTTTGCAGTTTAATTCTGCAAAGTTTTTTAAAACATTTCCAAAAGCAGTTCTATTATCCAGGCTATCTTCTTTACAGTAGGTTATTGGAGTTCCAAAATTGATATCTATTTTATAAGTTCTTTTTAATTCCTTTTCTATTTTTTTATCTCTTTCTTTGAATGATATATCCCCCCTTCCTTTTATAGGGGTTATTTGTTGACGTAATTTATAATATTTATTTAGATCATCATCAATATTAAGCTCAGTTATAGCTTTCTTGTATTGTTCGATTGATAGAGCTTTACCGTGAAACTGTTCATCATTTTCCATAAACGAGACATCCTTTCCCATTGTGGTATAAGCAAATATCGCAATGGGTGATTTTTTTATATTTATAGCCTGTTTTAAAGCTTCATATATCTGATTGTGGTCATGTCCATCAATTTCTAAGACCTTCCAACCGTCAGCAATGTAATTCTCCTTTATATTTTGAGGCATTACATCAGTTATTTTTCCACTTATCTGCAGATTGTTATAGTCAATAATTACTGTAAGCTTATTAAGATCATATTTTTTGGCAAATCTTCTTGCTTCTGAAATCTGACCCTTTTGTTGTTCACCATCACTCATTGCAACAAATGTATGAAAATCTTTATTTAATAGTTTCCCTGCAAGTGCAAACCCACACCCGGCGGAAAGTCCCTGTCCTAAATTACCACTACTCCACTCAACACCAGGAACCTCCCAGTCAACATGACCATCAAATATGCTACCAGCTTTTCTAAACCCAGTTATTGCATCATCAATATCAAAGAAACCAAGTTTGCCAAGTGCTGAATAGACTCCAGGAGATGTGTGACCATGACTTATAATTATTCTGTCACGGTTGGGATCATCTGGATGAACAGGATCAACGTTTGCAAATGAGTATAAAACAAGATATATATCTATTGATGACATGGAACCACCTGGATGACCGCATTTTGCAAGAGTAGTCATCTTTAATATATCCCCCCTTGCCAATCTTGAAAGCTCTTTTATTTTAGTAATTTGTTCTTCAGTTAACTCTCTTTTGTTATTCAATAATTACTCCCTCTTTTTACTTAATATTCTCATTTATATCCCAAAACTTTAAAAAATAAAAAAATTTATCTTAAACCATTAACAATACAAATATATTATAAAGATTTTGATAATTTATATAAAGTATATTATAAACGAGTTAGGTTAACACTTTTAGTATTTCATTCTTTGAAAATTTAATATTATTTTGTCATTCTGACCCTGAGCGTAGCGAAGGGGAAGAATCTCATAAGTAATTTTAATGAAAATATTTAAATTCTATTAGATTTCCTAATACATTTAAAGAGATTATTCAGTCGCTGTCGCACTCTCAGAATGATATATATTTTTATTACATTATATTAATTTTTCAAAGAACAAACTGCAAACTTATTTTGCGTATAGTACATATAAAGTATTTCTAAAGACATTATAATCCAGTATCGATTTAATGAATTTAAGATATATTTAGAAAGGAAGGTTTTACGTATAAAAAAAATGTGGGGGGTTTTTTAAATCCCCCACATTTTCAAGAAAGGAAGTGAAGTAAAAGTGAAAAAGTAAACCTCACTTGTTCAATATTATAATATAATATTTTTAAAAAGGGACTTAAAGTTAATAAAAATCTTAAGTACCAATCTCTATTTTTTTTCCTCAGATGTTGTTATTGGAATACTTCCGAGTAATAGGGTTGGGCTGATACCCTCCTCAGTTATTACTATTTTTGTATTGTCCTTTAAAGCAGTCTCAGTCATTTCCATCTGCTTCAATGACTGTGCGTTTCCCTTAAAATATTTCTGTGCAGATTCATTAACCAACCTTATTGCCTCAGCTTTGCCCTCTGCCACCATAATTGCTGCTTCTCGCTCACCCTCAGCTCGCTGAACTATTGCTTTTTTTTGCTGTTCAGCAGCCTCAAATTCACCTGTTGCAAGTAAACGCATAGCTCGTCTTTCCTGCTCAGCAGTTTTTTGCTTGTGCATAGCCTGCTTGATATCATCTGGTGGGTCAATAAGCATAATCTCAACTTTGCTTACAACTAATCCCCATCCTTCACCAGAAACATTAAGAATTTTTTGTAAACTATCTGCGATTCTTTCACGTGCTACCAAACTATCATCTAAGGTTAAATCTCCAAACTCCTGACGTAAATTAGTCATAGCCAATTGAATAATTGCACGTTTCCAGTTATCAATATTATAAAAGGTTTTTTTAATAGAATCTTCGTCTGAACCGGGACGTACCCAAATAACTCCATCTACATTAATTTCAACATTGTCTTTGGTAATAACTGACTGAGGTGGAATATCCATGGTATGTTCTCGTATATCACGCACACGAACGAGTTGTATTAATGGAATCTGAAATCCTAGACCAGGTTTGATAAATCTGGAATATTTTCCAAAGGTTTCCTGTATGCCACGTTCAAAGGGTTTAATTACGAAAATTGGAAGTAGAATGTGTCTCATAGTCTTCTCCTTTCAAATAATAATATTATGGGATTGTTAAATATTTTTATATTTTAAATATTTTGAGTATTTATTATATTATATTTTTCTAACCTGTCAAGATATAAAAATTTATTTATACTATTAACAAGATAAGTTTACAGTTTATTCTTTGAAAAATTAATATAATGTAATAAAAGTATCTGTCATTCTTGTATATAAATATATACATGTCATTCTGAACAGGTCCTGGTTGTTATTTGCAAGCAATTTTTAATATGTCATTGCGAGGGACGAAGTCCCGAAGCAATCTCATTTAGTGTAAACTCATCAAGTTATATAATTGAGATTGGCACGTCGCTAATGCTCCTCGCAATGACAACCAGGACCTTGCTCGGAAAAGGCTGTACAATCTTATTAATTAGATATATCTTTAAAATTATTTTACATAAAGGATAAAAATTTAACATTTTTTTTAGTAATTATTTATAACATTTTAATATTGTAAAAAAATTGATAGATAATTGACTTGACAAAATATAAAATAATTATTAAAATAAAGTTAGGCTAATATAACTTTAATATAATATTCTAACTTTTAATATTATACTAAGAAGTATTATTAAAAGATAAGAATAGGTAAATAAAAGAAGAGGGAGGCCATGAAGAAAAGAAACAAATTATCAGCATCATTAGAAAACTATTTAGAAACAATAAAAATTTTGTGTGATGAAAAAGGTTTCGCAAGGGTAAAAGATATAAGCATTATGGTGAAGGTGGAGATGCCAAGTGTGACAACAGCATTAAAAAGCTTGAAAGAAAAAGGATTAATATTATATGAAAAATATGGCTATATTAAATTAACACCTGATGGAAATAAGGTTTCAGAAAAAATATACAATCGTCACGAAAATCTTAAGGAATTTTTTAAAAAGGTTTTATACATTGATTCTAAAACAGCTGAAGAGGAAGCATGCAAAGTTGAACATGTAATCAAGCCCCATACTTTTAATAGAATAGTATCATTTTTAAACTTTTTAAATGAGTACCCAGAAATAAGTAATAGCATATTAGAAAGTTTTAAATTATATCTGGAAATTGAATCAAAATCTTAAAAATAAAATTTTAGGATAAAAATTTATAGATAAAGCAAGGTGATTAAAATAGTTAAAACCAAATCATTAAGTAGGTTAAAAACTAGAAAAACTGCAATCATTCATAATTTAAAGGGTGGACATGGTTTTAAATCTCGTCTATCAGTATTGGGGTTCACACCAGGAACTGATATTCGAATGATACAAAACTTTGGTCATGGACCCGTTATAGTTGAAATTAAAGATACGAATATAGCATTGGGTAGGGGAGAAGCTATGAAAGTAATCATAGAGGAAAGTGATAACGATGGTGATGTGGAGGAAAGTGAAAAAGTTGAAAGAGAACATAGATGGAAAAGAAAACGTAGAAACCGCAAAAAAATAAATTATTAAAAGCAGAAGGATGTAAAAATGATGAATGATAATTTATTGAGAGAAAAGAAAAGAATTAATGTGGCTATTGCTGGCCAACCAAATGTGGGTAAAAGTACAGTTTTTAATATAATAACTGGTCTTCACCAACATGTTGGTAACTGGCCTGGTAAAACCGTGGAAAAAAAAGAAGGAATCTGTAAATTCAATAACTATGTTTTTGAAATAGTTGATCTTCCTGGAACTTACAGCTTAACTGCTAATTCTATTGAAGAGATGATCGCTAGAGATTTTATTATAAAGAACAAGCCAGACGTTGTTGTAGCTATTATAAATGCAGCAAACTTAGAGAGGAACCTATATTTAGTAGCTGAACTTATATCACTTGAAGTCCCTGTAATAGTAGCATTAAATATGATTGATGTTGCTATTTCTCATAGAATGAAAATTGAACATAAGGTTTTACAAAGTGCTTTAGGTATACCAGTAATACCAATGATTGCTACAAAAGGAATTGGAATAAAGAAATTATTAAAATCGATTGAAGAAATTTATGAAGAAAAATTCTTATATAAACCTAAAATTCCAAGCATAAGGGAAGATCATCAAGAAGTCTTAGGGAGAATAGAATCTTTAATAGAAAATGAAACGCCAGAACCTTATAAAACGAAGTGGATTGCAATAAAGCTATTAGAAGGTGATGAAGAAATAACTAGAATGATGAAAGAAAAATTAGATGAAAATAGTTGGAAAAATGTTTATGAAATCTTATATAAACATGAGGATGCTTATTTAGCTGTTGCTTCTGGTAGATATGACTGGATAGGCAGATTAACAAGAGCAGCCATAATAAGACCTAAAGTAGGGCAAGTAACAATTACTCGTATTTTAGATAATATAGCAACCCACCCTTTTTGGGGATTCATTGTTCTTTTAGGTATATTGGGTTTAATTTTTTGGATGACATATTCTATTGGAAGTCCATTACAAAATCTCCTTGATAAGTATTTAGTGCAAGCAAGCTCCAATTTCATTATTGAAAAATTAATAGGATTACCAGATTGGTTTAAAAGATTAATGGTTGATGGAATTATTAGTGGTGTAGGCACAATTCTTACATTTCTTCCAATACTTCTAATATTCTTTTTCATTTTTGGAATTTTAGAGGATATTGGATATATGGCGAGAGCTGCATACGTTATGGACAGATTTATGCACTTAATGGGACTACACGGAAAATCCTTCTTACCACTATTCACAGGTTTTGGATGCAATGTTCCGGCTGTGATGGGCTCAAGGATAGTGGAATCACACAGAGCAAGATTACTTACAATCCTACTTGCTCCTTTAATACCCTGTATTGCACGTATAGCTGTATTAAACTTCATAACTCCAATATTCTTTGGGATATTGGCTCCTATGGTTTCATGGGGATTGGTTGCATTAACTTTAATAATTTTAGTTTTATCAGGAATTTTAATAAACAAGATATTCTTTAAGGGGGAGAGATCCGCTTTTATAATGGAACTACCTCTTTATCACATACCAAATTTTAAAACCATTGTAATCTTTGTTTTTAACAATTTGAAATCCTTTATAGTTCGAGCAGGTACTATCATATTAATAGTTTCTATAATAGTATGGTTATTTACAATAATTCCTACTGGAGAGCTAGAAACTAGCTATTTAGCAAAACTTGGAAAATATTTAACCCCTGTTGGAAGAATCATAGGTTTTGATTGGCGCATGATGTTAGCTCTTCTAACAAGCTTCATAGCTAAGGAGAATTCAATTTCAACACTAAGTATTTTGTATGGAGAATCAAATCAAGGAGCTGCAATAGAATCTGGTGGACTTAATTCAATTTTAAAAAATTCGATTTCTTCATCATCAGCTCTTGCATTTTTAGTATTTCAGATGCTTTTTATACCATGCATTGCAACAGTAGCAACAGTTCGCAAAGAGACAAACTCATGGAAATGGACAATATTTAATATA
>JAUWOM010000081.1 GCA_030612085.1 Actinomycetes bacterium | reverse complement strand
TTTTTATTTATATCTGAAATCGTAAAATTTGTGTAATTTTCAGGTGGAAGAAGTCGAATAAGAAATGAGTTTATTATTGATTTGTCATCTTGGTAAGATTTTATCTCTTCTAAAGATAGTGTCTTCATTTCTTTCTCTACAACATCTTCTATCATATTTTTTATATTTTCAGTAATATTTTCTTGTTTTAAAATATTACTTCTCTGATTATATATAACCTCTCTTTGTTTATTTAGCACATCATCATACTCCAAAACCCTTTTTCTCATATCAAAATGAACTGATTCAATCTCTTTTTGCGCAATTTCTACAGATTTTGTGACCAATTGATGAGTAATTGGTTCATCATCCGGAAAATTAAATCTTTCCATAACTTTCCCAATTCTTTCTGAACCAAATAACCTCATAAGTTCATCATCAAGAGACAAATAGAATTGTGAAGAACCAGGATCACCTTGCCTTCCTGACCTACCCCTGAGTTGATTGTCTATTCTCCGGGCTTCATGTCTCTCTGTTCCTAAAATATGAAGACCTCCAATTTTGGTAATTCCTTCTCCCAAAACAATGTCAGTTCCCCTTCCAGCCATATTGGTAGCAATTGTAACTGCTTCCATCTGTCCCGCTTTGGCAACGATTTCTGCTTCTCTCTCATGGTATTTTGCATTTAATACCTCATGTTTTATTCCCTTTCTTTTTAACATATTTGAAAGATACTCAGATTTTTCAACTGATCTGGTTCCAACTAAGACAGGTTGACCTATCTCATGTCTTTTGCTTATATCTTTTATAACATTTTTAAACTTGATTTCCTCATTTTTATAAATTAAATCAGGAAGATTATTTCTAACTAATGTTTTATTAGGAGAAATAACAACCACTTCAAGACTATAAATTTTTCTAAACTCCTCTGCTTCAGTAGCTGCTGTTCCTGTCATACCAGCTAATTTTTCATATATCCTGAAATAGTTCTGTATGGTTATTGTAGCTAATGTTTGGTGCTCCTGTTTAATTTTTACACCCTCTTTTGCTTCTATTGCTTGATGTAATCCCTCACTATATCTTCTTCCTGGCATTAATCTTCCTGTAAATTCATCTATGATTATAACCTCACCATTTTTAACTAAATAATCAACATCCCTTTTAAAAAGAATTAAAGCTTTTAGTGCTTGATTTAGATGATGAATCAAAATTGCATTTTTAGGATCATAAAGGTTATCAATTTTCAATATTTTTTCAACACGTTTTACGCCATTTTCTGTAGCAAAAACAGATCTTTCCTTCTCAATAACTTCATAGTCAACATCTCTTTTTAATCCAGGAGTTAATTTTGCGAAAGTGTAGTAAATTTTAGCTGAGTCATAAGGAGCTCCAGAAATAATTAAAGGAGTTCTGGCTTCATCAATTAATATGCTATCTACTTCATCTACTATTGCATAATAATGTCCCCTTTGAACCTGATTATTAGCACTGAATACCATATTATCTCTTAAGTAATCGAATCCAAATTCATTATTAGTTCCATAAATAACACTACAGTTATACGCTTCTTTTCTTTCACCTACTTCCATTTCATTCTGAAGTAGTCCAACATTGAGCCCAAATTTTTTATATATTGGACCCATCCAGTTTGCATCTCTTTTTGCAAGATAATCATTAACAGTTACAATATGAACTCCTTTGTTTTTAAGTGAATTTAAACAAACAGGAAGTGTAGCAACTAATGTTTTTCCTTCACCTGTTGCCATCTCAGCTATCTTACCCTGATGTAAAATAATTCCTCCAAAAATCTGAACATCAAAATGTCGCATATTAATCGTTCTTTTTGCGATCTCTCTAACAACTGCAAATGTCTCTGGCAACAAATCATCAAGAGATTCCCCTCTTTTAAATCTGCTTTTAAATTCATTAGATTTAGAAACCAACTGCTCGTCACTCAGTTTACTAATATTAACTTCTAATGAGTTAATATAATCAACGAGATTTTGAATATTTTTAACTGTTTTTCCTTCTCCAATGCGAAGAATTTTGCTTAATATATTCAATTTAAATCAAATTTTTCATTTATCTTATTTCTACTACTAAGAGGTATTATTTTTTGATTAATAATAAAAAATTTATAAAAAGTGTTAACCTAATTTGTTGATAATACATATATTTATTGAGATTGCTTCGGGACTTTGTCCCTCGCAACGACATTTAAAAATTAGGGTAAAGCATAAATGATTTACCTTTAAAAAACATAGAATATATTTCTAATTTATCCAGATTGACTTTATTCAGATGGACTTATAAGTCCAAAATTTTCATCCTTTCTTTTATAAATTACATTTACTTGATCTGTTTCAGAATTTCTAAAAATATAAAAACCATGACCAAGTAATTCCAATTGTTCCACTGCTTCTTCTGGAGTCATTGGGATAAATTCAAAACTTTTAATTTTAACTATTCTTGCTTTTTTCTTTCCCCCCGTAATTAACTCGTGTGTTGTATACAAATTAGATTTTTGAGTACTATCAATCAATCTATTCTTATATTTTTTTACTTGTCTTTCCAATTTATCAACAACAAGGTTAATTGCACTGTATATATCAGAAGAAGCTTCCTTTACCCTTATAGTTGCTCCTTTCGTTTTTAAAGTTACTTCTGCAATATTGTTTGCTTTTATACTTGGATTCTTCTCAACTAATAATTCAACATCTATATTTATAGCTTGATTAAAGTATCTTGATATCTTTGAAATTTTTTCTGTAACATGATCTTTAATATCTGGATTTATTTCTATATTTTTACCTTTTATAATGATGTTCATCCTTGATATTCTCCTTTCAAAAAAATTATGAATTTTTTAAGTTTAAATTTTTAATTAAATAAAATTTTACAGTTTCCTAACATTTGAAGCTTCAGGACCTCTATCACCATCTATAATCTCAAATTCTACCTCTTGCTCATCTTCTAATGATTTATAACCTTTTTCTAATATCGACGAAAAGCGTACAAAAACATCATTACCTTCTTTAACCTCTATAAAACCGTACCCCTTTTCCTCACTATACCATTTGACTTTTCCTCTTTGCAAATTAACCTCCATTTTTCAAAATGATTAAACTGTTATGTCTTGAATTCAATTACTTTTAAATTTTATTTTTTGTTGATATTACATCAATATTGACCTGGCTAAAGTTAAAATATAAACATTCTTTGCCCCATTTTTTAATAGAACTTTTGAACATTCACTTACTGTGTAACCAGTTGTGTATACATCATCTATTAATAGTATATTACTACCACACTTTCCTTTATCACCCTGAAAATTAAATGCACCAACAAGATTTTTTCTCCTTTGACTTAACTGTAAACCCATTTGACTTTCAGTATTTCTCACTTTTATTAAAAAACCGTTAACAGGTATTTTTGTCATTTTAGCCAACTTCTTTGCTAATAGCTCCGATTGATTAAATCCCCTTAAATTTTTATCCTTTCTGGTCATTGGGACAAACTCTATTGAATTAAATAAATCGTTTTCATAATTCTTCTGATAAACTTTATAAAGAAGCTGAGCTAACACCTCAGTTAAAGATTTAATATGATTATATTTAAACTCTACTATCGCATCTTTTAAAACAGTTTCATAGAGACCAAAAGACCTCGCTTTAATAAAATATAGTTTCTCATCTCTACATTCTATGCATCTATCAACTGATCTTAAAGCAGGTTTACCACAAAATTGGCAGATGGGTTTTTCTATTTTAGAAATAGTATTTATACAATTCTCACAAAGAAATTTTTCATCTAATTTTGAACAAATTACGCACTTGGGTGAAAAAAATATATCAAGGAATGCTTTCAAAAATTTATTCATAATTAATAGGAATGATTATTTTTATCAATTATCTGTTGTGACATTATTTTAACACTGGGATGAATGATCGTCCCACTTGCTATTACACTTTCAGATCCTATTACTGCATTTTCCAAGATATGTGCTTGATCCCCTATCTCTGTTGATTCTCCTATTATGGCACCTATTAAACTTGCATCTTTACCAATATATCCACTCCCCCACTTAATACCTTTATATAGAACTGCTCTCTCCTTAATCAATGTATCATCACCTATAATAAGTGGACCAAATAGCTTTGCATCTTTCTCAATAATACAATTTTTGCCAATACAGATCGGTGGAGACATAATAACATCCTCATGAACCTTACAATTTTCACCAACTCTTATATTCTTGCTTATTTCAGTTCCCGGTATATTAACCTCAACCTTTCCATTTAAAGCATCGAAATTTCCTCTCATATACTCTGAGAGACTACCTACATCATTCCAGTATCGAGAATTTATGTATCCATAAATTGAAGTATTCTCTTCAACAATTTGAGGAAAAACATCAGCGCCAAAATCATAAAACTCATCATCCGGAATATAATTAAATATTTCAGGTTCAAAAACATATACTCCACTGTTAGCTAATTTGCTCTTTTCTTTACCTTGTGGGGGTTTTTCTTGAAACCCAATTATTCTTTTTTCTTCATTTAAAATAACTACACCATATGCTGATGGTTCATCCACAGTAGTCAATACCATCGTACACAATCCATTCTTTTGTTTATGAAATGTAATTAAATCTTTAAGATCTATATCAGTGAGTGCATCCCCACTCATTATTAAAAATGTTTTATCACCAAAGAAATCTTTCACTTTCTTCATTCCACCAGCAGTTCCCAAAAGTTTGTCCTCGTAAGAATAATGAATGTTTACTCCAAATGCAGCTCCATCCTTAAAATAGTTTTTAATTGCTTCTGGATACCAATGTAAATTTACGATTATTTCCTCAAAATTAAGTTTTTTCAACAATTCAATTATGTGAGCCATGACCGGTTTATTTACTATTGGAACCATAGGTTTTGATATTAAATCAGTAAGGGGG
>JAUWOM010000003.1 GCA_030612085.1 Actinomycetes bacterium | reverse complement strand
CTTATTTTTTGAGTTAGTTTCATTTTTGTTTTTGTTTGCTTTAACTTTAGTTATCTTACTTTATCATTACAAAAGAAACAGGAAATTTTCTTAAAATAGCTATTAAATTATTAATATTATACAAACATATGTTTGCTTTGTCAACTGTTTTTGATATTATCATTTACTACTAAATTAAATGATTATGAGGTAATTTAAATTTAATTTTTTATATCTTTTTAAGTGGAAATTAACACTGTAATGTAAATTTATTGTTTTTTTGTTATATTATATATCTGTATTTCTATATAAATAAACAGATATCAGCAAGGAGATGTTTTAATATATTGTTATAGATGATGCCTTTCATCCCCCAGCTATTGTAAGGGGACTTCTTGGTTATGGAGTTAAATGTTAAAAATAATTACTAAATTATGCAATTCTTTCTGAGACAATCTTTGAAGTGCCATCTGGATTCATTGATACACCATATAATACATCAGCCATTTCCATAGTTCTTCTTTGATGAGTAATTATTATGAGTTGGTGTTCTTTCTTAAATTTCTCTACTAAATTTATAAATCTTTTTAAATTAACTTCATCAAGAGCTGCATCTACTTCATCTAAAATATAGAAAGGACTTGGCATAAGCTTAAATAATGCAAAAATAAAGGCAATAGAAACTAACGCTTTCTCACCACCTGAAAGAAGGGAAATTGCTCTATTTTTGATTCCACCAACATTTACTTTTATATCAACTCCAGTTTCTTCTTTATTTTCTATCTTGATCAATTCCAGATGTGCATCTCCTTTTGGGAAAAGTGTTTTAAAAAGCTCTCTAAAATATATGTCCACTTTTTCAAAAGATTCTAAGAAAAGATTTTCCATCTGTTTGTCCACTTCTGATAATAATTTTAATAAGTCTCTTTTTGCATTCGTTAAATCTTTTATCTGTTCATTTAAAAATTTTCTTCTATCATTAAGTTTTTGATAATCTTCTAATGCAATCGGATTTATCTGACCTATCTCATATAATCCTGCTTTAAAATTATTTATCTCCTTCTGTATTTTTTCTATGTCTAATATTTTAGTAGATTTCTTAACTGCTTTATCTATAGATTCATAACCCAATCTTCTTAATTCATTAGTTTTAGACTGTATATTTACTTTTAATTGAGCTTTATTTAAATTTAAAATTTGGTATTCTTCTCTTAGTTTCTCTATCTTTTCTTTTTTATATCTTACCATTTTACTAATTTCTTCTCGCTTTATCTCATGATTCTCAAGTTCACTTCTATTTCCTCTATTAATTTCTTTCAATATTTTAGCAATATGTCTTGAAATATTTTCCATCCTGATAAATATATCTTCTAAATAATTTGCTTTTTTTCTGATATTTTCCGCTTCATCAAGAGCTTTTTTTCTATATGTTTTGTTACTTTTTATAATAATATCTTTTTTTCTCAAACTATTAAGCTTAACTTCAAGGTTACTCTTTCTCTCCTCAAGCACGGATATTGAGACTTCTATAGACTTTAATTCACTTAAAATATCTTTTTCGCCATTTATTAATTTATTTATCTGTTGTGGGATTTCTTTAATGTCTGAGAATCCTTTCTCTAACAAACTCAAAATAGATTCATATTTTTTAGAGATTTCCTGGTTATTTTTTAGCTCTGATTTAATATTTATTAACTTCGACTCACTATAATTTATAATCTCCTCAATTTTTTTGTTTTTAAAAGAAATATTTGATGTGGCATCCTTATTCTTATTTAATACATCTATGGGTTCAGAAAAGATTGATTTATATTCACGAATTTTTAAAATCATCTCATCAATATTCTCTTTTAACAGATTTAGATTTCTGGATAATAATGGTAGACTATCAGAAGTTTTAGTTGATAACTTTAATAGCAAAGATTGTAATCCATCTTCTTGTTTATCATAAATTATGTTTTTCTGAGCTATTTTTTCCCTTATTTCATATAGGTGAGCATTTTTTTCTCTTTGTTTCTCTTTTTTAGATTTTATCTTATCTTCTATATCTTCCAATTTTGATTTGAGTACATTTATATCTAATTCATCTGTAACTTTACCCCGACTCAGAGCAATACTTAAATCCTGCCACCCTTTAATCATTGATTTTAGATATTTGCTTTTCTCTGATACCAGAGATTTCCAACCTTTTATAGTAACTGTATTTTTTTCTATTATATATAGATTATCAAAATCATTTTGAAGTTTATCTGATAGATCTCTTATTTTTTCCGCAATTTCATTTTTAGTAGATTCCAATTGATTTAAGTCTGTTTTTAAATTATCAATTTCTGCTTTTATTATTTCCTCTTTTTCTATAATACCTTCTTCAGTATTTTTAAGATCAAGCAGAACTGTGACTGTTAATGATAACTCCTTCTCCCTTAATTGTTTTTCTAATTCTGAAAATCTTTGAGCAACTTCAGCCTGCTTCTTTAAAGGCTTTAGTTGTCTATTTACTTCAGATACTATATCTTTCAATCTAAAAATATTGACATCAGTCTTTTTTAGTTTTCTAAAAGCTTTTTTCTTCCTTATTTCATATTTTGTTACACCACAAGCATCCTCAATGAGATGCTTTTTTTCTTTAGGATGACTGGTTAAAACATTATCAAGTTCGCCCTGATTTATAATTGATTTAAATTGTTTGCCCAATCCAGCACTGGCAATAAGAGACTTTATGTCAATAAGTCTACAAGGTACATCATTCAATAAATACAAATTGTTTTCATCTTTAGAAGCTTGACGTTGGATTGAGACCTCTTGAAAATCTAAAGGTAGAGTATTATCTTCATTGTTTAGAACTAATCTAACAGTGGTAATATTAAGAGGAGACCTTACAAAACTTCCCAAATAGATAACATCTTCCATACTTACACCTCTGAGTGACTTGGGGCTTTGTTCTCCTAATACCCAGGAAATTGAATCAACAATATTGCTTTTCCCAGCTCCATTTGGACCAACTATTGCTGTAATTCCTGGATTAAAGACAATTTTAGTTTTTTCAGCAAATGATTTAAATCCGTATAGTGTAACTTCTTTTATAAACATGCTACAAACTTTAGAATAAATTACTTATATATTTTTTAGAGATTTGTGGCATGGTTTCGAAGACATTTTAGTCAAGAAACTATGCCCAAATCTTCTAACAGCTATTCTATTTATTTTTCAATGAGATTGCTTCGGGACTTTGTCCCTCGCAATGACACAGTGTTAAAATTCATATTTTTAGAAATTTTCATTAATGCTAATTTTGCTGCTTCTTGTTCAGCATCTTTCTTACTATTACCCCATCCCTCACCAATCACTATTTTATCTAAAAAGGCTTTGGCTAAAAACATTTTAGCGTGGTCAGGTCCTTCTTCTTTTAAAATTTTATAACTTAACTTACCAACCTTCTTCTGGGATAGAATCTCCTGCAGTCTTGTTTTATAATCATCTAAAAAGGGTTTTTTTACCTCATCATCTATTTTTTTAGAGTATAGATTGATAACCCACTTTTCTGTCTTTTTAATACCTAAATCTAAATAAATAGCTCCTATTAATGCTTCTAAGGCATCAGCCAGTATGGAATCCTTCTTCCTCCCACCTGATCCATCCTCATCTTCCCCTAAAATAATTACTTTTCCTAAATCTATATCTTCAGCTAATTGAGATAATGTATCACCACTCACTAAATTTGACTTTATTTTTGCAAGTTCCCCTTCATTTTTTGTTGGAAATTTCTGATATAAATAAGAAATGATTGTTAATGAAAGAACTGAATCTCCTAAAAACTCCAATCTTTCATTTGTTTCTGTATTTTTATTAATATCATGCAAATAGGAGCGATGAGTTAATGCTTTAATTAAAATTTCCTTTTTTTTAAATACCAGTTTTTGATCTTTAGCCCAGTTTATTATTTGCTCTGTATTCATATATTCTGTACTTTTAAAAATTAAAAAAAATTATCTAATCAGTTAGTTTATCACAAACAAATTAAGTTGTTAAAAATAATCAAATGCATTTAAATATTTTCTCTCATTTTCTTTTAATAAAATAAAAGCTTTTAGTAATAAACAATTGCTAAAAGCTTTTAGTTAACAAATTTAAAAAAATTAGAGATTAAGCTGCAGACTGAATATAATTAATTACATCATTTACGCTTAAAACTTTTTCTACATCCTCATCAGGTATTTCTAAATTAAATTCCTCCTCTATAGCCATAACCATTTCCACTATATCTAACGAATCTGCACCGAAATCCTCTAAAAATTTTGATTCCAATGATATTTTATCTTCTTCAATATCTAAAATATCAGTAATTACTTTTTTTAATTTTTCAAAAATTTCATCCCTTTCCATATTACCTCCAAATATTTATTTAATTCTTTTGACGAGAAATATCCTTTTTAGTTTCAAATAAATATAATTATTTCCTATCTATCCTCTTTCAAATACTTACTTATTTCACTTTTTAAATTGATTATCATTTCACTATTTATCACTTGTTTAGCAACTCTAATAGAATTTTTTATGGCTTTAGATTTTGATCTACCATGAGCTTTTACACAAATACCATCTATCCCCACAAGTTGAAGACCACCATATTCCCTGTAATCAAATTTTTTCTTTAAACTTTTCAGTGAGGGCTTTAATAGATATGCACATATCTTACTTACTGTATTAGTGAGAAATGTATCTTTTAATTGATTAAATAGCGTCTCTGCAGTTCCCTCCATAGATTTTATAACAATATTTCCTATAAAACCATCACATACTATAACATGAGCTTTTCCATCTAATATCTGGTGACCTTCAATGTTTCCAACGAAATCTTTAATTGATTTAGAAATTAGCTCATATGACTCTTGGACTAAGTGATTTCCTTTTGTTCTTTCTTCCCCTATACTCAGTAAACCAACCTTAGGTTGAACATCCACTAATAAATTTTTATATAAAATCTTCCCCATAATAGCAAATTGTAATAAATATATTGGTTTACAATCAACATTTGCACCCATGTCAATCAATAGTACTGGATTTTTAACAGTGGGTATAAATGCAGCCAACGCGGGTCTTTTTACACCTTTTATTCTCCCAATATTTAGAATAGCTGAGGTCATAACTGCTCCTGTTGGACCTGCAGAAATCATTCCATCTGCCACTTTATCTCTAACTAGTTTCGAACAAATATTTATAGAACTCTGTTTTTTTCTTCTTACAACTATTGCAGGACTTTCATCTTGCTCTATCTTTTGAGTAGCATTTAGAACTGATACTCTCTTCTTATCAAATATTTGCTTTAATAATAAACTATTTATCTTTTCTTCTTCTCCAACAAGAATAATACTGAAATCTTCTTCTTCTAAAGATAGAATTGCTCCCTCAACTATCTCTTCGGGAGCATAATCACCTCCCATGGCATCTATTGCAATTGTCATTTTTTTTATCTCTTTTTTACTCAACATTTACTTTTCCTTGCTAGTTACATGTGACATCCTCTCTCCAACTAATTCTATAAAATAATTATTGAAGAATTTGAATATAGTTTCTACCTTTATTTCACTCAATTCCCCCCCCTTTTTATGGGAGGGGGTAGGTGGATTATCCTCTCCCCTGGTGGGAGAGGGGTTGGGTGAGAGTAAAATGTCTTCGAAACCATGCCACAAATCTCTAAAAATATAAATTTTATAAAAAGATATGTTTAAATATCAAGTGATTTCTTTAAACTATCAATTGAAACCTGCTCAGTAAGTATTTCTCTTAACCTATCTACTTTCTGAGGTTCATGTATTCTAAGATGTCCCACAATCTTCTCTGTTTTTTCAACTGTTGTAAGTGTGTCATAAGGTACTAATACCATAGGAACTCCTAATTCCTCTGCTCTTCCTAAAACGATAGCACTTGGTTGAAAACCGCCAGTTAAAATAAGGCACTTTGTTGAGGTTTCTAATGCTGCTAATTGAACATCAGCTCTATCTCCTCCTGTAATAACTGCTTTATTTGCTACTCTTCTAAAAAATCTCAATGCCTTTTCTTGACCCATAGCTCCAACCATAAATGCTTCAACAAGTTCATCTACAAAATCATGAGCACATAATACTTCTCCATTAAGATTCATTGATAAGTCTTTAACGCTAATTGAGGAAAGCAGTTTATTTTCGATTACTGTACCAAAGACTGAGATGTCATTTTTATTTAAATAGGGAATTATGTTCTCATCTATATATTCTATTTCATCTCTTGGAATTATATTTATAATTACACCCAAGAAATGTTCTTTAAGTTGCTCTTTTAGGAATAGTATATCATCAACCATTCCCCATTTATATTTTGTTACTAAAATTACTTTTGAGGGAATCTCCTTGCATATTTGGGGAACTGAAACTCCTAATGTCAAACCATCATTTAGACTTCGGGCTCCTTCCATCAAAATTAAATCTACATCTTTAGACACCATTTTATGTGCTTCAACTATTTTATTCATTAAATTAGGTATTTCACCTCGTAAACCCTCAGTATATAATTCAGGAGTCAATATAATTGGTGAGTGATGAGATAAATTTTCACAAGTTCCCAAAACCTCACACATAAATTCAGCATCACCATCTATTATTGTATCCTTAACTTTTTTAGGATGTGTTCCAACAGGTTTAATAAAATTTAAGTTATATCCCTGATTTTTCAAAATTAATCCTAATCCAGCACAAATTGTGCTTTTACCCGAAAATTCCTCATTTGAGACTATATAACATGTAACCATTTAATCACCCTCCTAAAGAAATTCTTACATCTGTGGCTACAGACCTTTTTCCTTTATCATAAACCATTAAAGGATTTATATCCATTTCTAAAATATTGGGAAAATCAGTTACTAACTGTGATAGCCTAAGTAATGAGTTTACTATTGAATCAATATCTGCTGATTTCTCTCCCCTTATTCCACGGAGAAGTGGAAAAGATTTTATCTCAGATATCATCTCCCAGGCTTCGCTCTCAGTTATAGGAGCAACCCTAAATGAAACATCCTTTAATGCTTCTACATATATTCCTCCTAATCCAAACATAAGTAATGGACCAAATTGAGGATCTTTGTTCATTCCCAATATGACCTCCCTTTTAGCACTAATAAATTCTTGTAATATCACCCCCAGTATTTTTGCATTTGGCATATATCTCTTTGCTTCCCATATTATATCATCAAAAGAATCTCTTAATTCCTGCTTATTCTTTATTCCAATCTTAACACCACCGACATCAGTCTTATGTAATATATCTGGAGAAGCAACTTTTAAAACAAGTGGATAACCAATTCTTTCTGCTATCTCAGTAGCCTGATTAATATCCTTGGCTAATTCCGTTTTTGGTATTCTTATACCATACGCTTTTACAACCTCTCTTGCTTCTTCATCACCTAAAAATCTTTTGTCCTCAGAAATAGCGGTTGCAAAGATTTTTTGAACTTTTTCCTTATCAACATCAAATTTCTGATAAATCTTCTCTGGACTAACTACATATTTATAATATCTATACATTGCAGCTAAAGATGCGATGGCTCTTTCTGGAAAGTAATAATTTGGTATTGAATTATCAATTAATATCTCTATACCTGCTTTTACATGATCTTTCCCCATAAAGCAAGCTATAATAGTTTTTTCTGTTCTTTTTGAAAGTTCAGCTAAACCTATTGCAGTTTCTTTTATCTGAGTTGGAGCTGCCGGAACCAAAATTGCTACCAGTGAATCAACATTTTCATCATTAATCAGTAAATTCGCTGCTCTTAAATACCTCTCTGCTAATGAATCCCCTAAAACATCCACTGGATTATAAACATTAGCTGCACTTGGTAGAAAACTTCTCAATCTATCAACTGTTTCTGAAGAAAATTGTGAAAGTATGATCCCATTTCTTTCACAAGCATCACTTGTCATTACTCCAGCTCCTCCAGCATTTGTAACTATTGCAGCTCTTCTTCCCAACGGTAATGGTTGATAAGCAAGTGCAATAGAATAATCGAATAAATCCTGAACTGATTGAGCGTGAATTACACCACTTTGTTTGAAAGCAGCATCATATGCAGCTTGTGAACCAGCTAAAGTTCCAGTATGTGATGAAACTGCTTTTGCTCCAGAATCTGTACCACCAGCTTTTACAAGAATTACTGGCTTCTTTTTTGAGACTTCAGAAACAACTTTTATAAATTTCTCCCCTTCAGTTACTCCCTCCAAATAACCAGTAATGACCTTTGTTTTTGGGTCTTTTAAAAAATCCTCAAGAAAATCTACTTCGGTTAGATCAGCTTTATTTCCTAAACTTACAAATTTATGAAAACCTATTTTCTCCTCTGTTGACCAATCCAAAATTGCAGCACACAATGCACCAGACTGAGAAAAGAATGAGATATTGCCTTTTTTTGGAGTATGAGTAGTGAAAGAAGCATTATATGGACTATCGGTATTTATTATTCCCAAACAATTCGGACCTACGATTCTAATTCCATTTGATTTTGCTATACTTGCTACTTCTTTTTCTAACTTTGAACCCTCGATTCCGGCTTCCTTAAAACCAGCAGAAATTATTACTGTAGCTTTCACCCCTTTTTTACCACATTCTTCCATAACTTTTGGAACAAATTTAGCAGGAACAACTATAACTGCCATCTCAACATCTACTGGAATATCTAATATGGAAGGATAACATTTAATGGCATGAATCTCATCAGCTTTTGGATTAACTGGAAAAAAGGGTCCTTTAAATCCTGAATTTCTAATGTTATCGAATATTAAATGTCCTACTTTATATTCTTCTCTCGATACACCAATAACTGCTATAGAACCTGGATAAAAAAGAGATTTAAGACTCAAATATCAACCTCCAACTTCTATTTTTTCTTTTTCTTTTCAACTTTTATTACTTCAACTTTATTATAATAACCACAATTAGGACATATTCTATGTGGGATTTTAGATTCATGACATTGAGGACACTCAACTAAAGTTGGTAAGTTTAGTTTATGATGTGATCTTCTCTTATTTCTTCTCGATTTTGAAGTTTTTCTTTTAGGAACAGCCAATTATATACCTCCAAACTATTCTAATTTTTTTATTGTTCATTTAAGCTATATTTTCCATATAAAATATTTATAAAAATATATCTTAAAGTCTATAGAATCAACTAAATTATAAAAAATGTTAAATAAAATCTATAAATTGTAATTTAACTCAGTAATTAAGAACTTTTACTTCTCTTCTTCTATAGTTTTTCCTGATAGTTTATCTCTTCCCTTTTCAATTGATAAAAGAAGTTTTTGAAGAGTTGCTTCCAGGTTAGCTAACTTTGAGTCTATGTAATCTTCAGCCTCTAATCTAATCCCTCTTGCTTTTGTCTCAGATTGTTTGATAATTACTTCTGACTCTCTCTGCGCTTTCTTTATTATTTCAGTTTCTAAAATCAACTTATTTGCATTCTCCTGTGCTTCTTTAACAATTCTATCTGCTTCTTTTCTTGAATCATCCAGTACTTGATCCCTCTCTTTAACAATCCACCTTGCCTGTTTGAATTCCTCTGGAAAAGATGCTTTCAATTTATCCAGGAAATCATAGATCTTTCCCTCATTTATAATAACATTTGAGGTTAGAGGAAGTCTTTTACTTTTTGAAATCAAATCTTCGAATTCTTCCATTACTTTTAATGCATCCAAAATAACTCCTTTTTAAAAATCCCAATAGATTTTTAGATATAATAAATCATTTTAATAAAAATTTAAAGAAATACACGAATAAATTAAGTTAAATCAATAATTATTTTATCCCGGAGTCATAATAATTTAATCTCTATTTTTTCTATACTGATTATAATATCTAATTAAATCATTATTAATCTCTGGTGGTATCAAATTTTCAATACATCCATTAAATTTTAAAACTTCTTTTACAGCACTTGAACTTAGAAATGCGTAATCAGTTTTGGTTACCAAAAATACAGTCTCAATTTCTGGAGCTAATTTATGATTCACCTGTGCCATTTGAAACTCATATTCGAAATCTGATGATGCTCTTAATCCCTTAACTATAACTGATGCTTTTTCCTTCTTTGCTAAATCAACTAATAATTCATCAAAGTGACAAACGTCAATATTCGAATAAGGTTCAATCACTTTTTTTAATAGCATAACCCTCACATCTACTGGAAAAAAGGGAGTCTTTCTTGGATTCTTAGCAACTGCTACAATAACCTTATCATATAATTTCGATGCTCGTATGAATATATCTTTATGACCTGATGTAACTGGATCATAACTTCCTGGACAAATTGCTACTTCTTTCATAACCCACTCCTAAAAATATTTATTTATTTAAAATTTATACTGAGTTTGAAATTTATAAAATCATAGAAAATTTCTAAGACTTTACCTTTATATATATCTATAAAAAGACACTACTGATTCTCCAACTTTTTTATCTTTTATGAGTTTCAACTTTTCAAATATTTCAGAAAAGGAGATCCTTTTAGAGTGATGATAAATTAGTTCCCCATCTATAGTTAAAAGCTCGCTTTTAACTATCTTTTCTAAAATATTTTTTATTTTAACTTCATTTATTTTATATGGAGGATCACAAAATATGATATTAAATTTTAATTTTTTATTAGCTAAAATATTTATAGATTTAGTCACATTCATAATAAATATATCAGATACATCTTTAAATGATGTATTTATTATATTCTGCTTTAAAAAATTTGCAACAGTATAATCCTTTTCTACAAAAACAGCTCTTTTCCCCCCTCTACTTAACGCTTCAATTCCCAATGAACCTGATCCAGCATATAAATCTAATATATATGCATCAACTACCTTATTTGAGAGAGTATCAAAAACCATTTTCTTAATTCTGTTTGTCATAGGTCTTGTAGACAAACCTTTTTTACATTTTAATTTTCTTCCTTTAGCTTTCCCTGCTATAACTCTCATAAAAATTAAAAAAATAATTTATAGTTAAATTTGCCAGAATTTATTATCTGGATATTCAAAATTTAAAAAATTTATCAAAACTTTTGTGATTGGTGAACTGAGCGAAATATCATTTTTTATAATGGAAAATGCGTCCTTTCTTGATTTCTCTAATATTTCCTTATCTCTTACTATACTTGATATCTTTAAATCTGGAATACCCCATTGTCTATCACCAAAAATTTCGCCTTCTCCTCTTATCTCCAAATCCTTATTTGCTAACTCGAACCCATCCTCTGTTTTTAAAAATGAATTTATTCTCTTGAATGCTTCATCAGTCTTTAAATCTGCAAATAAAATACAATATGATTTATGTTCCCCTCTTCTAATTCTCCCTCTTAATTGGTGTAATTGAGATAATCCAAAGCGATCAGCATTTTCTATCAACATTACTGTTGCATTTTTCACATCTATTCCAACTTCCACAACAGTAGTTGAGATAAGAACATCAAGCTCCTTGTTTTCAAATCTCTGCATTATCTCCTCTCTTTTTTTAGAAGATAATTGTCCATGAAGTATTTCAACATTATATTCTTTGAAAACTACCTGCTTTAACTCTTCAGCTTCTTTTATTACAGATTTAACTTTAAGTAAATCTGAATCCTCAATTAGTGGGCAAATAATAAATGCTTGTCTACCCTCATTTAATTCACTTTTTATTAAGTTATAAGCTTCTTCTCTCTCACCTGGATGGAAAAGTCTTGTTTCAACACTTCCTCTACCTGGTGGCATCTCATCAATAATTGAAACATCTAAATCTCCATACATTGTTTGAGTAATAGTTCTTGGAATTGGTGTTGCAGACATGATTAAAACATGTGGATATTTACCTTTACTTTTTAACCGTTTTCTCTGAGTAACCCCAAATCTATGTTGTTCATCTACAATAACTAATCCTAAATTTGAAAATATCACTTTTTCCTGAATTAATGCATGAGTTCCTATAACTATTTGATTTCCATCTTCCTTAATTTGCTTTAAAATTTTTAACTTTTCACTGGGTAAAGTTGAACTGCTTAGAAGAAGTACTTCAAAAGGATATTTTTTTAGCATTTTCTTAAAGTTCTTAAAATGTTGCCATGCTAAAACCTCAGTGGGAACCATTATTGCAGATTGATAACCATTCAATGATGAAATTATCATAGAAATCAAAGCAACTACTGTCTTTCCGGAACCAACATCTCCCTGAAGTAATCTATTCATAGGGATTGGTTTTGAAATATCTTCTTTTATTTCATTAATAACTTTTTT
The DNA here is from genome assembly GCA_030612085.1 of Actinomycetes bacterium. Taxonomy (GTDB): domain Bacteria; phylum Actinomycetota; class Humimicrobiia; order JAHJRV01; family JAHJRV01; genus JAHJRV01. Next base: position 18,062 of record JAUWOM010000003.1, on the reverse strand, counting down.
CTGAGCTGCTGTGAGGTTAAAGGAAAGGCTTTTTATAAATTTTTCAATCTTCGATTTATCTACATCCATCACTACCGATTTTAAATCTATGGTCTGGGACTTCTTTCTGAGAGCTAAGCCCAATTGTAGAAAAAAGAGTTCATTATAAATCAGTCTATTTTTTGAGATTTTCAATGAACTAAAAGAGCCTGGAAAATGGATTTGATTTATGCAATTTGATAAAGATGTAAGAAAATCCTGTCTTATCTTGATTTTATTTGGCAAAGGTTCTGGCAAAACTCCATACTTTGAAAGAATTTTGCTAAAAATCCTTCTTAAATTTTTAGTGCTAATTCCAGCAGTTGATGGGTGTTTAGGTATTATTCTGCCAGTATGAATTTGATTTCTTTCACTCTTTATATCTAAAATGTCATAAAGAGGATTCGTTATCTGAAGCTCATTAAATTTGTATTTTACTACACCACTATAAGCTACAAAAGTTCCTTTTTTTAATATATCAGCAATATAGTTTTGGTTAAACCAAATGCCTGTTATGTATCCAGTTTTATCCCAGATAAATATTTTTAACAAATTCTTTCTACTTCTTGTTCTACTCTTATCTACTCTTTTTACTACCCCTATAATTGTTATTTCTTCTCCCTCTTTAACATCACAGATCTTTTTTACTTTGGAAAGATCCAGGTATGTCCGTGGAAAATGATAAAGTAGGTCTTTTATTGAAAAAAGATTTAATTTAGCTAATTTATTAGTTGTGGCATTACCGATTCCTACTCCCCTTATTTTTGATAAAGGTTTATAAAGAAGCAGTTGGTTCTTTATGCTGTTCTCTTTGGGAAGAATTGATTCGAATTCAGGTTCATAATGAAAATTTGGTGTTGATTTTATTCCTCCAAAACGGTTGTATTTGTCGTTAATATTTCCAAACATTTTAAAAAGTTATTTATAAGTAAATAAAAAAATGATATGACAAATAAAAAGGATATCTTAATAAATTACTCAATGGATATTAAAAATGGATATAAGGGCTGACCACCATTATGAATCTCTATTTCCTTATCTAAAAATTTTCCTTTAAGTTTATTTTCAATTTCCTTTTTTTCCTTATCAGCCAAATCTTTTCCACAATACAGAGTTATTATCTCGCTTTCCTCATCTAACATCTTTTCAATCAAAGAAATTGTATTTTCTATTAAGTCATCTCCTATAACTACAAGTTTATTATTATAAAATCCTATCACATCTCCCTTTTTAATATCACCAACAGAGGATTTTGTTTCTCTAACCGCAAAAGTTATTTCACCAGTTTTAACATAACTTAAGCTTTCCTCCATTGATTTAACATTGACATCCATTTCTAAATCTTTATTAAAAGAGAGCATAGTAGAAAATCCCTGTGGAATTGATCTACTATTTATTACAGCTATACTTTTTTCAGTTAATTCTTTAACCTGAATAGCTGCAGGAATTATATTTTTATTATTTGGAAGTATGATTACATTTCTATTGGGAAGACTATTTACAGCTTTTGCAATATCAGCTGTACTTGGGTTCATACTTTGACCACCATCTACTGTTATATTTACACCTAAACTTTCAAAAATAGCTTTATTACCATCACCAATACAAACTGATACTACCGCTATCTCATCTAACACTTTTTCGTCAATTTTTTGAGCTTGAGCTTGATCTTTCATATTATCTATCTTTATATTATGAATTTCACCTTCTTTTAAAACCCTTCTTATTACTAAATTGGGTTCATTAGTATGAACATGGACATGGACATTTTTACTATTACCTACTACTAGAACTGAATTTCCTCTTTTCTCAATATACCTTTTTAACTTTTCCATATCAATATTTTCACCTTCTAATAGAAACTCCGTACAATATGTATAAGTTAATTCTTCTTTTTGTTGTCCTAATCCCATAAATTCAACTCCTTTTGTAACTACTGTGGGTTTTAATTCTTCTCCCTTTAATCTACTTAACATTCCTAAAAAGATTATATACAACCCTTGCCCACCAGCATCTACAACATCAGCTTCTTTTAATACATCTAAAAGCAAGGGTGTTCTCTCTACTGAATTTTTAGCTTCTTCCACAATTTTTTCAAAAAAGTCTTTTATTGTTTTACTTTTTCTTGATGCAGTTTTTGCAGAATTAGCAATATCTTTAATAACAGTTAACATTGTTCCTTCAACTGGCTTCATCACACCTTCATATGCTACTTTTTTACTAAGTTCTAAAGCTTTTGTGAGATCTTTTATACCTACTTCTTTCTTCTTTTCAATATAATTAAATAATCCCCGAAAAATCTGCGAAAGTATTACACCTGAGTTACCCCTCGCTCCTAAAAGAGAACCCTGAATTACAGCATTAGTAAAATTCTTCATGGTTAATTCGTTTATGGATGATAATTCTTGAAATACAGATTGCATTGTTAGAACCATATTTGTACCAGTATCACCATCAGGGACTGGAAAAACATTTAATTCATTTATTTCTTCCTCATTCTTTTGCAAGTAAGCAAATCCGGATTCCAATAAATTATAAAAATCGCTTGAAGATAGTACTTTAGCCAAACTAATTACATCCTTTTTGAACTTCTTGTATATTATTTAAAAAATTATTTTATATTTACCTTCTGTATATTAATATCTATTTTTCCAATTGGTAAAGATGTTAATTTTTCAAGATTAAACCTTATTGAATCTCTCAAACTATTAGCAACCTGTTTGAGATTTGTACCATATTGGACTATAACATGAATTTCAATATTAACTTTATCTTTATCTCTACTTACAATTACACCTTTACTTTGATGTTCTCTATGTAGAAGTTTTATTATACCCTCCTTCAAGGATGGGTTTACAAATCCTATAACACCGTAACACTTACTTGAGACATTACTTACAATTTCAGAAATAGCAGTGTCAGATATTTGTATTTGACCACGAGATTCCTTGTTAAATTCCAATATATTACCCCCCAAATCATAATATTCATTTAATAGTAATATTTATTTTTAAAGTATTAAGAGTTGTGAACACATCTCTTAAATAGTTCAATTAATTTTTAAATTAATATCACTTCTTTAATCAATATTTGACGATTAATAATATTTTATTGTTTCCTTAAGTAAAATACAATGACGCTTGTTGCAAAAAATATTTCATTTTCGCTAAACCTCTCTAATAAATTTTAACAAAATTTATAAAACTATAAAAATTTAACTTATTAATTTAGCAACTAACTTTAACATTTTGTATTGATAACAATAAAAATATAAATATATTTGATTTTTTTAAATAATAGACATATAATTTCAAACTTACAAGTAAAAATATATATTTTATATTAAAAAATAATTTATAATTAGGCTATATAATAATTTTTTTATAAACACTTATAAGAATACATAAAGAGAAATATTGTGGCAAGAATTTGTGAAATTTGTAAAAAAGGACCAGTATCAGGACATCAAATTAGCCATTCTCATAGAAAAACTAAGAGAAAATGGCTACCAAATCTCCATACAGTAAAAGTAAAAAGGGATAAAAGAGTAGTTAAAATCAAGATATGTACTAAGTGTCTTAAAGCTGGAAAAGTAGAAAAAATAGTGAAATAAAAATATATATCAAAAAAAAGAAATATATCCCTTATAACTTTTTCTATTTATATTTTAATAATTACTTCAATATAAATTTTTCTGTTACCTCACCTGTTTTGATATTAAAGAAAGTTAATTCATTATCATGTAAGATTGCTCCAGATGCAGGTTTTTCATCTAACGAAATGCTTGCACTACCAGGATTTATGAAATAAGCATCCTCTATTTTTTCAAATGATTTACGATGGGTGTGACCTGTTGCGATAATATTATACTTGTCTTTCCTTGCAAGTTTAAGAAAATCTTCCATGCTCATATTATGCCCATGATTTATAAGAATTCTAAAAGGTTGAGAAAAAATATAGGCAATTGGATTTTGGATGGGTCTTTCTATTGCTATTTGGTCTACCTCACTATCGCAATTACCTTTGCAGAAAATTATAGGTTTTTTCGATTCATTTAATAGCTGTGCTGCCTTCTTTGGATTATAGGATTTCTTAATTGGATTGAAAACACCATGATTTAATATATCACCACAATGCAGAATAAAATCACAATCCTTAAAAATCTCAAGACTTTTTCTAATGGCTATATAATCGCCATGAGTATCGCTAAATATTCCAATTTTCATAATTAAAATTTAATTTATTTTATTTCTTTTAACAAATTTGACATTTCAATAGCTGATATAGCTGCTTGGTATCCTTTATTCCCCATTTTTGCTCCTGCTCTTTCTATAGCTTGCTCAATGGTATCTGCAGTTATAATCCCAAATGATACTGGTATCTCTAAATCTAAACTGACTCTTTCAATTCCCCTTGTTACTTGAGAAGCTACATATTCAAAGTGAGGAGTATCTCCTCGTATAACTGCTCCCAAACATATGATAGCATCATATTTTTTTGTAAGTCCTAACTTTTTTGCAATAAGAGGTATTTCAAGGCTTCCCGGAACATAAGCTATCTTAATGTTTTCCTCTGAACATTTATGTCTTTTTAAAGCATCTAATGCCCCTTCTAAAAGACGATTGGTTATAAAATCATTAAATCTGCTTACCACTATTGAAAACTTTAAATCTTCTGCTATTAAATGACCTTCATACATTTTGTTCCTTTTTTCATTCTTAAAATCTTCCTCATACTCCACCGGTCCAGAATTCATCTTGCTACTTTCATATTTCTTTTCCATTTATTCTCCTTTCTAAAAAATTATTATTTTTTACTATTTCGATTTAAATTTAATTCTTTTTAGAGATTTGTGACTATTATTCGACACAATCAATTAAATGAGAAAGTTTATCTCTCTTTGTTTGTAAATATTTGATATTTTCTTTATGTGGTTTTACTACTATTGGAACTCTTTCTGTTATTTTTAACCCGTATCCCTCAAGCCCCACAATTTTTCTTGGGTTATTTGTCAATAATCTTATTGTTGATAATCCTAAATCAACCAATATCTGGGCTCCAATTCCATAATCTCTAAGATCTGCTGAGAAACCTAATTCTATGTTTGCTTCAACAGTATCTAAACCTTTGTCTTGCAGTCTATATGCTTTTAATTTATTGGAAAGTCCAATTCCTCTTCCCTCTTGCTCCATATATAGTAAAACACCTCTTCCTTCATCTTGTATCTTCTTAAGAGCTTTAGACAACTGTTGACCACAATCACATCTTAGAGACTTAAAGACATCTCCAGTAAGGCATTGAGAATGTACTCTAACTAAAACATTTTGTTTATTTATCACCTTACCTTTTTTCAAGACTACATGAACTTTCTCATCCAAAATTGATTGATATACAATAATATCAAATTTACCATATTCTGTTGGAAGTCTTGCTGTTGATATCTTTCTAATTAATCTTTCTCTTTTTCTCCTATATTCAATGATAGATTCTACTGTAACAATGGGCATATTAAACTTTTTTGCAATTTTTTCCAACTGATTTAATCTAGCCATTGTTCCATCATTATTCATTATCTCGCATAAAACACCAGCTGGGAAAAGACCTGCTAATCGAGCTAAATCAATAGCAGCTTCTGTATGTCCCGCTCTCTTAAGCACACCACCATCATTCGCTCTTAAAGGGAAAACATGCCCGGGCATACTTATATCTTCTGTTTTTGTTTTAGGATCAATTATTGTTAAAATTGTTGCAGCACGGTCAAATGCAGATATTCCAGTTGATATTTTATGTTTCGCGCCAACAGAAACTGTAAACGCAGTTCCATGTTTCGATGTGTTCTCAGTTACCATATCAGGTATCTGTAGTTCATTTAATCTTGAACTGATACAAGGCATGCAAATTAAACCTCTACCAAACTTTGACATGAAATTTATATCCTCAGGAGTAACCTTCTCAGCAGCCATTATGAAATCACCTTCATTTTCTCTGTCTTCATCATCAACCACTATTACCATTTTGCCTTTTTTAATTTCTTCTATTACCTTTTCAATTGTGACTATGCTCATATTATTTCTTTCCTGTAAAATTTTTTCTTTGAATTGTTATTAGTAATCTCTTTATTTTTATATCTATCTGAAATAAATTTATAGCAGTATTTCGCAAGAACATCTGCTTCTAAATTTACATTATCATTGATACTTTTATTACCTAAAGTAGTATTTTTCAGAGTGTATGGAATTAAATTAATTGAGAACTTTCTAATAAAAACATCCATTATGGTCAAACTAATGCCATCTACAGTTATTGATCCCTTTTTCACTATATATTTCGCGAATTCTGGTGAGTGAGAAATCTCAAATATATTAGAACCTCTTTCCCTTTTTATCTTTATTATTTTTCCAACTTCATCAATATGTCCTAAAACAATATGACCTCCCAATAAGGTTCCAAGAGTAATAGATCTTTCTAAATTTACCTTTCTTCCCACCTTAAGATATTTTAATGTGGTTTTTTCATATGTTTCAGGTAAGATATCAACACCAAACAAACCATGTCCAATTTCTGAAATTGTAAGACATGTTCCATCTACACTTATGGAATCACCCAATTTAAGGTCTTCGTAAATTTTTTTGCAAAAAATTCTTATAAAACTTTTTTCTGGAGATAGTCTTACTTTTTTAACTATTCCAATTTCTTCAATTATTCCAGAAAACATTTTTTCCTTTTCTAATCCGTTTAAGAAATTTTACTAATTAATTTTTATTAAATAGGATAAGCTTCAATTAACAGATCATCCCCTATTCTTTCTACCTTTGAGAAATTAAGTTTTTTGGTATCTACCATTCTTACAATTTCTAAGTCACCGATAGTTTGAAAAGCATTATATCCACCAATTATCATAGGAGCGATAAAAATATGAAATTTATCAACCAAATCTTGTTTAATAAATGATGTAGAAAGTGTTGGACCAGCCTCTATTAGGACAGATGTTATCTCTTTCTCACCCAATATTTTTAGTAATTCATTTAAATTTACTCTGTTTTTTAGTTCAATATTCTCATTCTTGTTTTCATCAACTATTAGAATCTCTGCTCCAAGTTTATTTATTTCTTTAGCTTTTTTCTTGTCATAATGCTTGGTTGTTGCAATAATTAATTTTGTTTCATTAGCAGTCTTTAATAATTTTGAATCCAATGGTATTTTAAGTCTTGAATCTACCACAATTCTTATAGGATTTTTTTTATTGTTGTCATATCTTGCAGTAAGTAAGGGGTCATCAGCTAGTACTGTCCCCACTCCAGTTAATATGCTATCAAATTGACTTCTTATTCCATGCACATATTTTCTTGAAATATCTGAAGTAATCCATTTAGAATCTTTTGTTTTAGTGCACATCTTACCATCTACACTTATAGCCATTTTCAATGCAATAAAAGGTATCTTTTTTGTAATATGTTTTATGTAAATCTCATTTTGTCTTGATATTTCATCTTGTAAAAATCCAACTTCTACATCAACTCCTCCTTCCTCTAACTCTCTTATTCCCTTACCATTTACATTTGGATTAGGATCAATCATTCCAACTATTACTTTTGTTATTCCACTTTTTAAAATTGCCTGAGTGCATGGTGGTGTATGACCATAAAAACAACAAGGTTCAAGAGTCACATATATAGTGTCTCCTTTCAGAGAAACGTTGCAAGAATGTAGGGCTTCTACTTCAGCGTGATTAGAACCTCTCTTTTTATGATATCCTTTTCCGATTATCTCATCGTTTTTAACTAGAACAGCTCCAACCAGTGGATTGGGGCTTGTATTTCCCCTTGCTTTCTCTGCTAGTTTGAGTGCAATATTCATATATTTTTTATTTACTTCTTTTTTAATATTTTTCACCTATTGAACCCACTTTTATATAGATTTTTCTACTTATTAAAATATTTTCCTTAAATAAAATAAACGCCAAGGAGAAAATTCCTTGGCGCATGTATAGAATCTTCTCCCATCCAGACTATACTGTCGGCTCTGGAATAACCAGATCTGCCAAAAAGGCTCGCGGGCTTTTACCGCCGGTAGGGAATTACACCCTGCCCTGAAGATTTTTATCTTTAAAAAATATAATAATATTATATACTATAAAAACTACTGTTTTTCAATATTTTACCAAAAAATATGTTCTATATTTCAATTGAAGAAAAATTTTTTACAGCTTCTTCTGTATCACTGGATTTATATATTGCAGATCCAACTACTAAAATATCAGTTCCAGCTTTTAATAATTTATGAGCATTATTTAAATTTATTCCGCCATCAACTTCGATTTTAACTTTAATGTCTTCTGTATCAATTATTCTCCTAATTTTTCTAATTCTTTCATAAGTTTTTTTTATAAATTTTTGACCTCCAAAACCAGGAAAAACAGACATGATAAGAAGAAGATCAATATTTTTTAGGAAATTAGTTATATTTTTTATAGGGGTATCAGGATTTATAGCAAGTCCTGCTTCAACCCCATATTTTTTAATCTCTTTTATAATATTTAATATTTCTATTGATGATTCTGATTCATAATGAATAATTATGCAATTGGAGCCAGCATCTATAAAATCTTTTATATATCTTTGTGGTTTTTGAATCATTAAGTGAGCTTCTAAGGGAATATCAGTAATATTTTTTATTGCTTTTACAATTGGAATTCCAAAAGAAATATTTGGTACAAAATGTCCATCCATTACATCAATCTGGATAAAATCAGCATAAGGCTCTATTTTTCTAATCTCATCCTCTAAATGTGTAAAATCTGCATCCAGTATTGAAACTGACAATTCGTATGTTTTATCTTTTTTATTAACCATAATGAAATTTAAGTTTTGTTATAGGTTTGTTACATAATTTCAGAGATATTCTATTTCAGGATGTCTCCTCTATTTACTCGATAACCCCGTAAGAACTCAATATCTTTCATCCTTCTTCTATCCTGAGGTTGCAATATAAAAGGACGAATTAAATAATCTGATGTTGCAATAAATAACCCTTCTCTTGGTGAACATGTCACTACTGATCCTGGAGGAAGAGTTGATTTTCTATTAATTATCTGAGATATAAATATTTTCAGGTTTTTACCTTTAATGGATGTTTGAGCACCAGGGGTTGGACTTAAAGCTCTTATTTGATCATGTATTTTCTTTGATGGATTATCCCAACTTATAGTTGCAATTTTTTTTGTGATTTTATTAGTATATGTAGCCAAACTATCATCTTGTACAATAGTCTTTACATTCCCTTTTTCAACTAAATCTAGGGTATCCATTAATAATTTACAGCCTTCATTTTCAATTATTCGCTTGAGCTTTCCAAAAGTATCATTTTCTTTGATCTTGATTTTATTTTGCAAAATTATATCCCCCGAGTCCATCTTTTCCTCTATAAAAGTTGTAGTAATACCTATTGTTCTGTCTCCATTTAATATTGCCCATTGAATTGGTGATGGACCTCTATATTTTGGAAGCAAAGAAGGATGAAGATTAATCCATCCTTTTTCCATGATGTTTATAGTTTCTTTTTTCAAAATCCTTCCATATGCTACAACAACTCCCACTTCTGCTTTAAGTTTACTAATTTTTGATATAAATTCCGAGTTATTAATATCTGGAGGTTGGAGAACTTTTAATCCCAATCTGATAGCTTCTTCCTTTATGGAAGGTGATGTTATTCTCATTCCCCTTCCACTCTTTCTATCAGGATTTGTTATAACAGCAACAATTTTATGATGCGATGAATTTATTGTTCTTAAAAATGGAACAGAAAATTGAGGCGTTCCCAAAAAGATGAGTTTCAAATCTTCCCCTCCTGATATTGTTTTCTTAACTCATTCATTTCTAAAAGTATTTTTCTTCTATCTTCATTTGAAGCATGATCAATAATTAAAACACCATTAAGATGATCAATCTCATGTTGAATCGCCCTTGCCAACAGACCTTCAGCATTTATTTTAACCTTTTGACCTTTTGAATTTTTAGTTATTATAGAAATTTTTTCAGCTCGCTTTATAAGACAACTTAAGGAGTAAAAGCTTAAACAACCCTCTTGTTGTTCTGTTTCTCCCTCCCTCTTTATAATTTTAGGATTTATGAGTTCGATTAATTCATCCCCAATATCAACAACAGCCACTTTTTTTAAAACACCTATTTGATTAGCTGCAATACCTACACCAGAAGAGTTTTTCATGGTGTCTACTAAATCTTTAATTAATTTTTTAATCTTACCATCTATCTCTTTGACATCTGAACATTTTTCCCTTAAAACGGGGTTTCCAAATACCTTTATCCTATTTTTTGCCATTATCAATTTTCTCTTGTATGTTTAACTTTCAAAATTTAAAAAATTACCATTTAAAAATATTAAGACTTTTACTAATATCCAAAAATTATTGGAAACTTTATATATATTTTCTAATCTAAATTTCCTTTAAAAATATACCATAAAGTTAATATTAAAACTTAAATTTATTAAAAAAATAGGAAAAAATTCTAACCTAAATTTTAAAACTTTTCAAACTCTAAAAATGTCTATGTCATATAAAATTTAAAAATGGACACTTTTTTTGTAAATTTATATTTTAGACTGTCTATTTTTAAATTTTATCTAATACCTTGAAATTATGTCTAACCATTTTTTACTTTATCACTTGATTAAGGTAGTCTTATTTTAATATGCAAAGAAAGTTATTTACATTGTTAATATGGGGTCAACATCTACTACATATTTAGCCTTCTTACCTAATCTAGGAATCTCTAACATTGTTTGATTCAATATTTCTTTCGTTTTATCAGGTTTTTCTGTTTTTATAAATATATGCCATCTATATTTATCCTTAATTCTTGAAAGAGGAGCTGGTGCTGGACCTAATATAGTAGCATAATTATCTATTTCTTTCGATTTAATAAAAGATAATATTTTATTACTGAGATTAATAACATCATCTTCAAACTTACCAGAAATTAATATATTTATAAGATAAGAATATGGTGAATACATTAGTTCTTTTCTAAATTTAATCTCCTTTTTATAGAACTTTAAATAGTCACCTTTTGTTGCACAATCTATAGCATAATGCTCTGGAAAGTGTGTTTGTATAATTACCTTTCCCACTTTTTTACCCCTACCGGACCTTCCACTAACCTGTGTTACAAGTTGAAATGTCCTTTCTGCAGCTCTAAAATCCGGAAGATTTAAAGCTGTATCAGCATTTACAACTCCAACTAATGTCACATTCTTTATATCCAGACCTTTTGCAATCATCTGTGTACCTAAAAGAATTGACCCTGAGCTCTGGCTAAATTGGTTAAGAATTGTCTGATGCGAAATCTTTCCTCTTGTACTGTCTGTATCCATTCTATATACATCAACTTTGGAAAATAATCTGTATAATTGCTCTTCAACCCTTTGAGTACCCATCCCCATCGGTTTTAGAGTTATACCCTTACAATTTGGACATACATCTGTAGCTCCAGTTGTATAATTGCAATGGTGACAAATGAGTGAGAGATTTACTCTGTGATATTTTAAGGATAGGTCACAATTTGGACATTTAAATACATATCCACAACTTGTGCAGAGTAAAAATATGGCAAATCCTCTTCTATTTATAAATAATATAACTCCATCTTTATTATTTAGTGTTTTTTCAATCTCACATATTAATATATTGCTCATTCCCAAAGCACCTGGAACAATTGGTTCATTTCTCATATCAACAACTTCAACCTCTGGTAATCCTCTCTCTGTAACTCTTTCTGGAAGAGTAAGAAAGTTATATTCACTAATCTCTGCTTTGTATCTAGTTTCAATACACGGAGTAGCACTTCCAAGTATAACAACTGAATTTTGTAGCTTGGCTAATTTCTGAGCAACTTCTCTAACATTATATTGAGGGGAGGTTGTTTCTTTGTAGCTATTTTCATGCTCCTCATCTATAACGATCACACCCAAATTCTTTAATGGTGAAAAAATTGCAGAACGAGTTCCAATAACTACCTGACATCTATTTTCATTTATATCCATCCACTGATCAAATCTTTCTCCTTTGCTCATTTTGCTATGAAAAACTCCAACGACATCACCTAATCTATTTTTAAAACGAGTTACCATTTGTGGTGTTAATGCAATCTCTGGAACTAAAACCAAAGCTGTTTTACCTATAGAAAGTATAAACGATATTACTCTAAGATAAACCTCTGTCTTTCCGCTTCCAGATACTCCCTGTAATAAGAATGTAGCTGATTTTCCCTTTTTTATCTGGTCAACAACATACTTAATAGCCTTTTTTTGATAAGAGGTTAACTTTTTAGGAATCAAACTCTCATCACTATAAGAAGTTGGGAACTTCCTTTTCACCCTTTCTGAAACTATTTCGATGTATCCCTTCTTTTCCAGTGATGAGATACTTGAGTGAGATGATTTTGTACTTTTTAAAAGTTCATTTTGTTCAATTTCAACCTTCAAAGATAATTTTTTAAGTATTTCCTTCTGTTTAGGAGCATTTTCTAATTGTTTTAACGTTGCTTTAACCTCACTTTTAGATATTTTTAGTTTAACTATTTCTTTAAAACGATAAGAAATGGGCTCATGCTTAACACTGTAAATTCTTTTTATTAGTCCTCTTTTCTCAAGTGAAATAACAGAATTAAATAGATTTTTCCTAGATAAAAGCTTTTGTAATCTTGTGATTTTTACTGGTTTTCCTTTGTCTGAGATTATCTCAACAATTTTTCTCTGTAAAAAAGCTTTCTTGGATAATTTCTCAAAACATCTTTTCTTGCTTTGGGTAAGTTTAACAAGGATAATAATTGCACCAGCACCTCCAGGTTTAATAATGTGCTTTATACAACTTGAAAGAGGTGCTAAATAGTAGTTGGACATCCATCTACAAAGTTCAAACATTACTGGAGAAAACTGGGGTTTTTTTTCTAAAATAGCTTGAATTTTTTTTATCTTTTTTACAGGTTTTTTATTAGTAAATCCAACAACAAATCCAAGTTGTAGACCATGAGAAAATGGGATTTTTACTAAAGAACCAATATTTATTTCACTTCTTAAGTGAGGGGGTATTTCATAAACATAAAATTTACTTAATTCTTTTGTTGGGAGATCCACTAGCACTTTGGCTAGAGTAAATTTATTTGCCACTATTACTTCTCCATATTCAGCAATAGATCCTATTATTATATTTAATTATTTATTTTTTCTCCTCAGGTTTTTTATATGAGATTTTTCCATTAGCAATTTCTTTAAATGCTATAGTTAGAGGATTTGTTGAATTAGTCTCTATTAATGGTTTGGGGTACTTTGTTTTTCTCATATATTTTTGAGCATTTATATAAGATTGTATATGCCTTGCTCTTTTAGCAGCAATTATTGACAATATATACCTATTTTCAATTTTATTTTTTAATTTATCGATAGAATTTTTACCTAATTTTTTATTTTTCAATATAACCTTCTATAATTATTTTTAATTTTTTTACAACTTTTTTGATATCATCATTTATAATAACATGATCATAAAAACCTTTTGAGGTAATCTGTTCTTTTGCAGATTGTAATCTTCTGGTCATCTCTTTTATACGTTCAGTATCCCTTTCTTTGAGCCTTTTTTCTAATTCTTCAAGTGATGGCGGAAGTATATATATGAAGAGAGCAGGAATTTTTTTCTTTTTAATCTGATTAGCTCCTTGTTCATCTATATCGAGTATTACATTTTTTCTTTTTTCTCTAAGTTCTTTTACATGTTTTTTTAATGTACCATATAGATTTCCATGAACCTTAGCCCACTCAATAAATGCATCATTTCTTAATAAATCATTAAATTCTTCTGGAGACACAAAGAAGTAGTCAATGCCCTCTATCTCACCTTCTCTTATAGCTCTTGTAGTAGCTGAAACAGAGAAGGTTAGAGTGGGAATTTTTTGCATGACTTTTCTAATCAGAGTAGTTTTACCTGCTCCTGATGGACCTGATATAATAATTAATTTGCCAAGTTTCTTTATATTTTTTATTTTCTCAGGTTTACTTTGGCTTATGCCAATTGGATGTTTTTTTACAGTATTCAATCTTCTAACTAAAGCGAGAAAGAATCTCCTTTTTCTGTCTTGCTCCTAATCCTTTAACTCTACGAGAGGCTGCTATTTTGACCTCGTTCATTATCTTTTTAGCTGTTATTTTTCCAACCCCGGGTAATGATGTTAAAATATCTTTTGCTTTTATTCTTTCAACTGTTTGTCCACTCGTCTCTAGTACTTCCTTAAGGCTAATTTTTCCTCTCTTTAAATTTTTCTTCAACTCAGCTCTCTCTCTTCTTAGTTTAAGTGCTTTTTCAAGACCTGCTTTTCTTTGCTCTGGTGTTAATTTTGGAGGATACATTATAATTTACTCCTTTCCCTCAAAATTTTATAGATTTAGAGTATTACTTTTTCGTTTTAATATTATACCAGAATAATCCTAAAATACAAATAATCTTTATTATTTTATCAGATGAAATCAAATTTATATTGAAATCTCAAAAAATCTTTAAAAAAGGAATATTATTTCTTGATTCCCTTTTTATGAAGGTTTAATTAAAATTAAAGTTCCAAAAGTCAAAGCATCCTGTGAATTTGCTAGAGGAGAAGAAGATATTATAAGCTCACATTCACCTAAATTATCTGTATCTAAAATATCAAGGTTGAATCCAAATGGTGTCTCATCCTGTGGGTTCTGTATTCCTATTTGAATCCAGGGTATCTTTAATTCAATATAATATCCTCCAACCTTAATTGATGAGTCAACTTCTATCCCTATTAGTTCAAATTGTTCAGGAACGATTGTTTTTACCTGAGCAGGTATGTTTGAAAAATTACCAGGTGAAATAAATAGTTGATAATCATCAGCATTAAGTATCCTTTCATTTAAATCTCCGTATAAATTGCTATCTATAGATAATAACAGACCATCTCCCTTTAAAATATCATTTTCCTTGCCTAATGGAGTTAAAACATCATCAGTAACATCTATAATTATGTAAAGATATTTATCATCCCAGACAGAATAAAATCTTCCAGAAAGATCAGAAGGACTTGTAAGAGCCTTTGTATTATAAGTTGCTTTAAATGCTGAAAAAGAATCGAAATCTTCCCATTTTTCAGTAATCCCATCTATTTCAATAGGACTTTCAGTTAAGTAACATACCTTAGGACTTCCATTGGGTTTTCTATAATCTATTTCACTTATTACCCTGTTTGTCTTTTCAAGCAGAGTTTCTTTTTCTTCTTCCTCCTCTGGAGAATAAACTGTTAATTCAATTGGTAATGACTCTTTCTTTTCATTCTGATCATTTACTGCTTCAGCATATATGGAATATACTCCAGTAGTTGTTGTTTCCCATTTAAAAATATAAGGTTCTTTATTAAGACCCTCAACCAATACACCATTGATGAATATATTTACTTTATTAATTGGTTGATTACTTGAAGCAACAACCTCAATGTTAGATTCTGCTTTTCCTTGAAGAATGGGGATCTTTTCACCATCCTTGGGTGAAGAGATGGCAACCTCAAAAATTGGTTTTTTTAATGTTTGCTTTCCTGTAAAAAATTCTGAAAGGAATGGTCTCAAAATTGTAAAAAATAGAAAAGCAAATATTATAATAGATATTATTATTATTATTAGAAAAGCAAGTATCGAATTTGATTCTTGCTCTTTAACCTTTAAAGTTTTATCTTTATTGATATTCATAATTTAATCTAAAAATTCCTTATTAATAAGACACTTATTAAAACACTTACTATTCCAGCAACAACCATCTTTGCTCCAGAGATAATAATATTTTCCTTAGAAATTCTTCCTAAAAATATTCCTAATAAAAATAGAGTAACAAATGATAGAGCAAATGAAATATAGTAACAAATTCTTATATTAAAAAACCTGGTAAACAAAAATGGAAGTAATGAAAAAAAAGCAGTAATAGAGGAAGCAACAACATCTACAACTGTTACAACTATCATCGCAAATTTATGCGCGCTTTCTATTTTTGTGTTAGAAAGATCTGAAATTGTTGCTTTTTCTAACTCCCTTAAACTACTTATTCTTTCAGATCTCTCAGTTAAGTAAGTTCCCCATAAACCTGACACTCCCATAGCAACGCAGGTTGAAATTCCGGTTACAAAAATTACTGCTGGATCATTAAAACCCAACAAATAATAACCAATTAATAGTCCTAAAATTGTAAGAGAGCCATCAAAACCATTCATGGCAAAGTAGCGCCTTGCAATTTCATCTACTTTTGAAATTTCCCTATATTCTTTTAATTTCTTTGTATATTTATAAAGGAAGTTCATGAGTTCTTTTGAGTATTATAAGACTAAGCAAGGGTTGATTCTGTATCTTGATGAGTTGGAACCTCTTCAATAATAGTACTACCAGTTGAGACCTTATCAACACTATGAACTGAACCTCCATTATCAATGATTACAATTTCAACCTCTTTAAAAATTATGTCTTCTCCTTCACAAGTAATTTTCACACTTTCAGATTTTGCATCCATCTCAACCAAGCTAACATCAACTCCATCAACTCCTTGAATGTCAGCCAATTGCTTAGCTAAATCTACAATAGATGGTGATAGTGGTTTTAATACATCTAATACCAAACGTCTTATATTACTCAATTTTTAATCACTCCCAAATATTTTTTGATATCCTGTTACTATTTTATATTAATTAGTATGTAATATTACAATTACTATTCTTAAAAATCAATATTTTTATTTTCTAACATATTTAATGAATTTTTTAATTCTTCTGGTAGCTTATCTTCAAAACTCATTTCTTTTCCATCTCTTGGGTGTTTAAACTCCAATTTTGATGCATGCAAAAAATGCCTTTTCAGTTTTAAATAATCCTCAATTCTTCTTCTCTTTCTATACTGAACATCTCCAACTACTGGTTTTCCTATATAAGATAGATGTACTCTTATTTGGTGAGTTCTCCCTGTTATAGGTCTTACCTTAACCAGAGTAAAATTATTAAACCGTTTAAGAACTTCAAATTCAGTTACTGACTTCCTCCCTTCAGGAATTACAGACATTTTCTTTCTATTCCTTCTACTTCTTCCTATCGGAGCATCAATTTTACCTTCATCCTCCTCTATTCTACCATGTACTAATGCTAAATAAATTTTTTTAACACTCTTCTTTTTAAATTGTTGGGAAAGATTTTTATGAGCATCATCATTCTTTGCTACTATCATTAAACCAGATGTTTGCTTATCCAATCTGTGGACAATACCTGGCCTGAGTACTCCACCAATATCGGATAAAAATTTTGTATGAAAAAGTAGTGCATTAACAATTGTTTTGGCAGGATGACCGGGAGATGGATGAACAACGATACCAGCAGGTTTTGATAAAACTATTATATCTTCATCTTCATATATAATATTTATTTTAATATCTTCAGGTTTTGCTTCCAATTTTAACAAAGGGGGAATATTTACCTCAATATCATCTCCCCTTTTTACAAAATGGCTCTTTGATTTTTTTTGATTATTTACAAAAACATTTCCTTGTGAAATTAACTTTTGAACTCTAGACCTTGATAGTTTTTGTATTCTCTCACAAATAAAAAGGTCCAGTCTTTTACCAATATCTTTATAAGAGGATGTGAGTTTTATCTTTCTTATATGTTTTTCCATAGGGTAATATACCAAAACATTAAAACCTAAATTTTCACGGGAAAGATTTTTAACTTTTTATATGTTTTTTGCACTTTTAAAATTAAATTTTTTTATAAATACGATATCGATACATTAAAAATATAAATGAGGTAAAAAATATGACTATAGAAAATATTTGAGAACCGGTAAGATTCCATGCAAATATGGGGTTATCTCTAAAAAACTCTGTTATAAAACGAGCTAAACCATAAAGCATACAATAGATTAATATCAAATTCCCTTCAACTTTAATTCTTTTTCTAATGAGCCATAAAAAAATAAAAATTAATAAATTGTGA
>JAUWOM010000032.1 GCA_030612085.1 Actinomycetes bacterium | reverse complement strand
ACTTCTTTAGGAGAAGACTTTAGAGTAATTGCTGCTGCAACTATTCCTTTACAGGAGATATTTCATTTTTCGGTTTTTTCTTAGTTAAAATCTAGGATAAATGTGTTAATAAAAATAACGAAAATGTTTATGAAATATGGGAATTATTTATTTCACCTTAAAAAACTACCTTCTTTGGAGGTGGTAATGGTTAAATGGTTTTACCGTAAAGAGAATATGTACTGGTTAATATTTTTTAAATTAAGAATATTATGTAAGCAACATCGATTTGAAAGAATAGTTCAAAAGATATATAAGGTACCAAGAGAAAAAGAAAATAGAGAAGACTGGCTAATAAGAATTTAAGCCTCTTTTAGAGGCTTCTTTACTACTTGATAAATTTACTGAGAAAAGATAGTTTTTGATTTAAATGTACTAATTTCGAGTAGTGTTTACACTTTGAGTATAAATCTGTTTAAAAATGAAGAAATTATTAAGAAAATTTTAAACCTTGGATCTAAAGTTTTGTTAGTAGGTAGGAAAGATATTGGTATTGTTGATAGTAAGGATATAAATTATCTACTTTCTGACTAAAATTTTAAATTTGACATTATTGAATCATTTATAAACATTTCTGTATCCCAGATGTTGGCTTACATAAAAATAATTAAGGAAAATTTGAATCTTGATAAACAAAAAAATCTTATTTTATTATTATACCATAATGATATGAAATAAGTGGTTTGTTAAACATAGTATAGAAAATTAAGTAAAATGTAATTAATAATAATTGTTATCTATAAAAAATTTGTCAAAAATGTTATTTGCAGAAAGGGGTGATGGAGAGAGGAGAGTTATAGTAAGGGAGTTTTAAATATCATAGTTAGAGTATAAGGAGGTAATAAATTAGGATTGTATGAAAAGAATTTGGATTTGAAATTTTTTGGTAGATGTTTTTTTGAAAGGAAAGGAGATGATGATTATGGATTATAATAGGTGAAATTTGTTTCAGTGGATAGTAGACTATCATTTTAATCAAGACTCAAGCTAAATTTTTCAAGAATATTATTAATTTTAAAGGAAGGAATAAAAATGAAAAAGATATTATTATGTCTATTAGTATTAACAATGTGTATATCGATGATAGTAAGTTTTTCGCTTGCAGAAGAGCAGATTGAAGAAGTTACAGTCTCTGAGCAGATTGAAAAATGGGCAGAATATACAAAAGTGGAACCAATGACAAGAGGCCCAAAGGGAGAGAAACCAATTTGGTTTTCGGAAATACTTAAATTAACAGAAGAAGAGATACAACAAGTTAGAGAAATAAATGCTAAAGTTGCTTTTATTTGTCAGGATTTGCATGTTGCAGAAGAAGCAAGAGTAATGGGAGCGAAGCAAGCACTTAAAGAATTAAATATGGAATTAATATCTATTACGGATTCTGAAATGGATCCAGCAAAGCAACAAATAAACATAGAGACTGTTTTGGCATTAAATCCTGATTGTATAACATCTCTTGCAATTGATCCAGTTCAAGCAGCCGAAGCATTTAGACCTGCTGTTGAGAAAGGTGTTGTATTATCCTTTATGAGTGGTGTTCCAGAAGGTTATAGAATGGGTATAGAATATGCAGGAATGGCTACTGATGACTGTTATAGTATGGGCCAAACAGCTGCAGAAATATTAGCAGAGGCTATTAGAGATGAAGGACAAGAGGGTAAAATAGGATATGTGTATCATGGAGTAAAATTTTGGAATACAAATGAATGGGATAGGGGTTTTAAAGAAACGATAGAAAGCATGCCCGACATGGAAATAGTAGCTGAGCAGGGATTTGTCACAAATGAAGATGTCGAAGCTATAGTAGGAGCAATGATAGTGCAACATCCAGAGATAAATGGTATATATTCTTCATTTAATGTAAATGCTGATTATGCGTTATCCGCGATAAGATCCGCAAGCAGACCAGATATTAAACTAACAACTAATGAATTAACAGAAACCTTAGCATTAGATATGGCACAAGATGGTAATGTTGTTGGTGCATCTATGGACGTTTCTTACTTATTGGGATATGTCCGTACATATCTTCTTGCATGGGGAATACTCGGTAAAGTTCCAGAATCTTTTGCTATAGTTCCAGCTGTTGCTGTTACTAAAAAAAATTTAAAAGAACATTGGTTCGAATCATACAGATTTGAATTACCGGATGTAATTCTTGAGGCGCTTAAATAAAATTAGGATAAAATATTAAAGAATTAGGTGGAGACCTCTTAAAATTGCCATTTTAATAAAATCAAGGAAGTAATTTTAGTGAGGTCTCCTCTGACCAAGGCAATAAATAATAGAGGTTAAATGGAGTGGTTAATCTAAATTCTAATGATTTTATAATTGAAATGCTTAAAATAAATAAAACTTTTATTGGAGTTAAGGTATTATCAGATGTTGACTTAAACTTAGTTAAGGGAGAAATACACGGATTAGTTGGACAAAATGGTGCTGGAAAATCAACACTCATAAAAATATTAAATGGAGTGTATACGAGCGATAGCGGAAAAATAATTATCAATGGTAAATTGATTGATGATAATGAAAATTATTTAAATCCGAAACAATATGCAATAAGTACAGTGTTTCAAGAATTTAGTTTAATTCCTTCTTTAACTGTTGGGGAAAATGTTTTTCTAGGTATTGAACCAACAAAGGGTTTTTTGACTGATGATAAGTATATCGAAAGGGAAACAAAAAAAATACTAAATGAATTAAAAATGGGTGAAGACATAGATCCCAAAGAAAAAATTAAAAATTTGGGTATAAGTTATTGTCAAATAGTAGAAATTGCAAAATCTTTAGCTCAAAAAGGTGAGATTTTAATATTTGATGAACCAACTGCTGCATTATCTTACAAAGAAACAGAATTATTATTTGAGGTAATGAAGAGATTAAAGAATAAAGGTATATCTATTATATTTATATCTCATTATCTAGATGATATATTTAAGATTTGTGATAGAGTTACTGTTTTAAGAGATGGTAGAAATGTTTTTACCGATTATGTTAAAAATACTAAATTAAATGATGTTATTAAAGCATTAGTTGGATATAATACTTATGAAAATAATTATTTTAAAAGAAAAAAAATAGATAAATCCTCAAATCCATTACTTGAAATTAAGTATCTGAAAAATGATACAGCCAATAAGTTAAAGGATATAAAATTAAATGTTTACAAAGGTGAAATAGTGGGAGTTGCAGGATTATTAGGAAGTGGAAAAACTGAAATGCTAAATTCCATTTATGGTTTCGATAAAAAATGTGATAAATTATTAAAGCTAGATGGGAAAAAAATAAAAATTAACAGTATAAGCGATGCGAGAAAAAACGGGATTGCACTAATTCCAGAAGACAGAAAAAAGCAAGGGTTAATATTAAATTTTTCAATTAGAGATAATATTTTATTATCAATATTAGATAAACTAATGAATTTTTTATTTTTTATAAACGACACTAATGGAAATAAAATAGTAAATAATCTTGTACAAAAGTTAAAAATAAAATTGGAAAATATAGATCAAAAAATAAAATATTTATCAGGAGGTAATCAACAAAAAGTAATTATTGCTAAAACAATAATTACTAATCCAAGAGTACTATTATTAGATGATCCTACAACTGGTATTGATATAAAATCTAAAGAAGACATTTTTAAAATTATTTATGATTTTACTCAAGCGGGAAATGGAGTAATCCTGGTTTCATCTGAATTATCAGAGTTGATCAAATATTGTACAAGAATTTTAATTCTAAAGCAGGGAAGTATAAAAAATGAAATAGACTGCTCTGGTATTGAAAAAAATATCAATGAAGAAGAATTATTAGAACTAATTTAATTTTTGGGAGAGTTGTAAAAATTGTTAAATATTAATAAATTTAAATTAAGAGATTATAGTAATTTTGTTATTTATATTATGTTTATATTGCTTCTTTTATTATTTTCAGTTCTACTTTTCGACAAAGGTTTTTTAACTGTTAATAACTTGATGAACATTGCTAAACAAAGTGCAACGATTTCTATTATGGCTATAGGTATGACATTTGTGTTGTGTTCTGGTGAAATCGATTTATCTATAGGTTCAAACGTTTCTTTATCTGCTCTTATTACTACCGTTTTGCTTAGGGATTATAATATTTATATTGCAATATTAGGTGGAATTAGCATTGGTGCATTAGTTGGATTTATAAATGGATTATTAGTAACAAAAGTAAAGATACCATCTTTTTTAGCTACGTTAGGTATGATGAGTATATTACTTGGTATTTCAAGATGGATCTCAGGTTTGAAATCTATACCAGTAACAAACAAAGTCTATAATTTTATATTCGGTATAGGAAGAATAGGAAATATATCAATATTACTTATTTGGACTATAGTCGCGTTAATAATTGGACAATTAGTTTTGAAAAAAACACCTTTTGGTAGAAAAGTTTTAGCTACTGGTGGTAATAAGTTAGCAGCTATATATACCGGGATTAAGGTTGATCGCATAAAAATTGAAACATTAATGATTAGCGGAATTACGGCGTCTTTGGCGGGTATGATTTACGCAGGAAGATTACAAGGTGCAAGGTATACTCTTGGAGGAGCAGATTTATTAACAGTAATAGCAGCAACAATTATAGGGGGTACTAGTTTATTTGGCGGAGAAGGTACGGTTATCGGGTCAGTAATAGGTGCATTTATTTTGGGTATGGTAAATAATGGATTAATTTTATTAGGTTTATCAATAGACCAACAAATAATTGCAAGGGGATTTATCATTATATTAGCTGTTTCATTTAGTATTAGTGAAGATTGATAGTTCTTTAATTAAATTATTGGCGAATAAATTTACTAAAATCGAAAAGCTTTTAATGGTTAAGATCTTATGTAAAATATATTAACAAAATTATAAATTATTTACCACGAGTTAATTAGCATTTTAAAAGGCCGACATATTGAATGTTGCAGTTTTAGGTTGTAGATGGGCAGGGAGAGCTCATCTGAAAGCTTATCAAAAAAATAGAAATATAAATATAGCAAGTATTTTGGGGATATCTTTTGAAAATATTATAAAGGTTGCAAAGGTATTTGATGCTAAATCTTATGATTACTTTTATAAAATTTTATAAGAAATGGATATTGATATGATTTATATATCTACTAACTTAATTGTACACTAAATATTTGAAAAAGTGCAGATATCATAAAGGGCAGAATTTTGGAAGAGAAATAAAGCTGGATAGTAAAGATCCTTACGAGAAAGAGATTTTTTATTTTATAGATAGAGTAATAAATAATGAACCGATAGAAATTGGTAATTTAAAAGATATAGTTCGGGGAATGCAAGCAACAGGCATGGTTAAGAGTTCATTAAAAGAATCATCAACATAATAAAAAAATATTAAAAGGAGGAGGGAAAATGAATAATGTAATAGGAGTAATGAGTTCTGCTTATGTACATTATGATCTAAAAGATGCTCTAAAAGGAATATCTGATGCAGGATTTAAAAATGTTGAATTAGCGACAATTCCTGGAATGATGGATCATGTTTTTTTTGATCCTAATGATGTTAGGAAAAGTGGAAAATTATGCAAGGAGTATGGACTAAATTTATTAGCAATTGGTGCTCATGAGAGACTAATGAAAGAAGATGCTGTAGAAAATTTTAAAAAATGTATAAATGTAGCAAATGATATGGAGGTCAGGTATATAGTTACAGGT
This sequence comes from Actinomycetes bacterium, assembly GCA_030612085.1. GTDB lineage: Bacteria > Actinomycetota > Humimicrobiia > JAHJRV01 > JAHJRV01 > JAHJRV01. Next base: position 4,730 of record JAUWOM010000032.1, on the reverse strand, counting down.
ACTGGAGACGTTAAAAGTAAAAAAGACCAGGAGAAATTTTATAAAGAAATAAGTATATTAGGAGAATATGCTGCTAAAAGAAATATAAATATTTGTTTCGAGATCCATGGAGACTGGCTTAACAATGGAAAAATTGCTACTGAAATAGTAAATAAAATTGGTATGCCAAATATAAAGATTAATTACGATACTGGAAATGTAATTTTTTATGGAAACACAAGACCTGAAAAAGATATAAAAAATGCATTGGGAAATTTAAGTTATATTCATTTAAAAGATAAAAGGGGAGGCTATAAAGTATGGGATTTTCCAGCGTTAGGGGAAGGTGAAGTAGACTTTAAAGTAATATTCGAAGCCCTTAAAGAATATGAAGGGCCAATGTCTGTGGAAATAGAATTTGATGGTAAAAAACATCCTTTAAAAGAAGTAGATGAAGCAGTAAAGACATCATATTTATTCTTAAAGGGTTTTGGGTTAGTTTCATAAATATTGTTTTAGTTTTTAAGAAGGTGTATTAAAAATGAAAAAAATAAAATGTGGTGTTATAGGCTTAGGTTTTTTTGGAGAGCATCACGTAGATACTTTAAAATCAATTTCTATTGCAGATGTAACTGCAGTTTGTACAAGGAGAGAATATAGATTAAAAGAAATAGCCAATAATTATAATATCTCAAAGACCTATACTAATTACAAAGATTTACTAGCCGATGCAGAAATTGAAATGGTTTCAATAGTTACGCATGTTAAGGATCACTTATCTATTACTTTAGATGCTTTAAAAGCTGGAAAAAATGTTTTCCTCGAAAAACCTATGGCTAATAGCAAAGAGGAATGTGAAAAAATAATTGCAGCAGTTAAAAAGAGTGATAAATTTTTTATGGTAGGACATATTTGTAGGTTTGATACAGTTTATGCTTTAGCAAAAGAAGAAATTGACTCTGGCACTTTAGGTAAATTAATTTCTATACATGCAAAGAGAAATTTGAATAGAGATTATACTGTAATACCACTTAAAACCATCAGTGCTCTATTTGGTGACGGAATTCATGATATCGACCTGATGTTGTGGTACACTGGAGCAAATCTCAAAAGTGTATATGCTCAAACCTTAAATACAAGACCAGAATTACCTTATGATGATGTAGGATGGGCTATATTTAGGTTTGATAATGGATGTATTGGAGTAATAGAAAATATTTGGTGTTTACCTAGCAATACACCTTATGCAATTGATGCAAAGATGGAAATAGTTGGCGAGAATGGGACGATTTATATTAATAACTCGGGAATGAGTTATGCTGTTATTGCAAATAATAAAATTAAATATCCCCAATCGACTTATTGGCCTAAAGTTCATGGTGAAAAAAGAGGTTTTTTAAAAGAAGAATTAGAATATTTCCTAAAATGCATAATAGATAAGAAGGAACCAAATATTATCACTCCTGAAGAATCGATGAATGCCGTAAATGCAATGAGGATAGCAGAAGAGTCAGCTAAAATTAATAAAGTTATAAATTTTTAATTTAAAAGGGAGGTTTTTTAAAATGATGAAGTTTGACCATATTGGGTTAATAACAGATATAAAAAAAGAAGATGAAAGTTGGGTAGAAGCAACAAGAGTTTGGGTTACTGATTATAGCAAGCACCCATATAGAGTAGAGTGGTTAAGATATGAACCTGACAGCCCTGTAACAGGTCCAGTAAGAGAGAAGCCACATATAGCTTATGAAGTAGATGATTTAGCAAAAGTATCTGAAGGATTAAAAGTTTTATTAGAGCCATTTGAAGCAGTTGGAGGAGTAAGGGTTGGTTTTTATGAATATGAGGATGGGACTGTTGTAGAATTTATGGAATATCCAAAATAACTAAAAATTTTAAAAAATTTATTCAAGGAGTTTATATTGCTAATTGATGCTTCTGGTCCAATTTATGAAGGTATGTGGTCATATGGGGCACCCTTTAAAAAATTTAAACTAAAAGAGCTAAAAAAACCGGACTGGGTTGAATTTAAGGCTTATGCTCAAGAATTTGAAGGGTTTGATATTTCAACTGGTAGTTATATAAATGGTCCAGCTCATGCATTGGGCATTGAGAGGTCATACCCAATGCATGGAATTAATATAGAAAAATTATTTAATATTGACGCATATGTCTTAAAGTTTGATATTTCAAAACTACACAGGGATGGAAATAGACCTTATATTAGCTTGGATGAATTATATCAAACTAAGTTTTTAAAAATTCCAGATAATGCAGCCATAATTATTGCAACAGGCTGGGGGGAACACTGGCAAAAGAATGATTTTTTAACTCATAATTGGTTCTTAAGGAGGGGTGTAGCTGAGGAACTAATTAAAAAAAGGCCTTTTCTTTTAGCTGTAGATACACCAGCATTAGATAATTTTGATAACCAACAAGGTTTGTGGAATCTAATTTATGGGAATGGGGTATTAGTAGTAGCTCCATTAATAAATTTAGAGAAATTGGAAAATTTTAAGGTTAAACTTTTTGTATGCCCATTGAATATTTTAAATACTGCTGGATTACCTTGCAGGGTTATAATTAAACAATGAGTCTTATAATGAATGTATATAGGAATGTTATGAATAAAATAGTCACTCCATGCTTTATATAAAAATGATACTAGAAAATTTAGGAATCTATAGTTTATATATAGAAAAAAGTTTTGTTCATCTTTTAATAGGTGTAGGACTAATTATAAAACAGCTATTAAATAATTTTATTGAGACAGGAGGCAACTTTTGAAGATAAGAAACGTTTTAATAACTGGAGCAAGTGGTAAGATTGGCCGCAATCTTATACCAGAACTTCTAAAAGCAGGCTATCATGTAAGAGCAATTCAATTTGATGAGCCAGTTGATTTTAAAGGTGTAGAGATTATAGAAGGAGATGTAAGAGACCCTGGACTTGCTAGAAAAGCACTTAAGGATATGGATGCGGTAATACATCTTGCCAATTGTAAGGAGAATAGAGAAGTTTTTATGGAGACAAATATCAAGGGAACATTCTATCTTTTAGATGAGGCCAGAAATTGTAGACATATAAAGCAATTTATCCAGGCAGGCTCTGATGCTAGGGCTGGAATTTATTATTATCCTCATCCTTACCCTATTGATGAGACCTATCCACACTCTGCTTACCCTGGTTATTATGCCTTTTCTAAAGTATTAGAAGAAGTTATGTGTGAGCAATATTTTATCCAGTATCAACTTCCTATCACAATACTCCGTTTTTCTTGGGTTCATGATGAAGATGATTTCTTGGCTCATATTACTTTAAGTGAACCCAATTTTGGTGTTCCCGTATGGTGTGAGATTGCTAAAACCCAAGATCAGAAGAAATATTTTGAAAAAGGCATAGATGGTGTTGCAAAGCTAATCCATCCAGGGGGTAAGCCAGGGATACGTCACATAGTTGGGATTAAAGACACAGTTGAAGGAGTTCTGCTTGCTCTAGGCAATCATTCAGCAATTGGGCAAGCGTTTGCTATTACCGGACCTTCTCCTTTCAGCTATGATTTTGCTGCAGGGTATGTCTCTGAGAGGCTCAATCTTCCCATAATAGAGTTTGAGTATGAAGGTTTCTATGACTTCACGCATAATATTAGCAAGGCCCGTTCAATTCTTGGTTATAACCCTCAGTATGACATTACAAGAATAATAGATGATGCTATAGAATTTAGGAAGTTAGGTAAAAAGAGAACACCTATAAAATATATAGGATAAGAGGAGTAAATATAAACAAGTCGAGAAAGAGCCAATAGGCAATAATTTTTTCTGAGCATAAAGCATAAAAATTATCTAATGTTCTTGAAGAAGGGCCATATTTTGTTTTATTTTCTTATGAAATAGTCACCGCTTTATGATCTAATTGAAGCATGTATTGCTTTCCTCAGGCAGGTGTTTTTTGTAGTAAAGCTTTACTTTATATTCTAAAATATATGATAGATTAGAGGGGTTTTAACTTTTAAGTATTTTTAGGGATATGGAAACAAAAGAAAAATTTTCTTTATATATTGAAAAAAATGCAACCTGGTTAATAAATAAATTAAAATAATTGATATCTGCTGATACAATTAATCATTCACCGTGTGGAGATGAAAATAATGGTCAGGAAATAATTGAGGAAATTTTTAAGGAGCTGGGTTTAAAGTGGATAGATTTTCTCCAGATGAGATTAATGGTTTTAAAGAAAGTAAAATATATCTAAAAGGTAGAGACTATAAAAATAGAGACAATTTAGCATTTCTGAAAGTAATAGCTTTGTGGAAGGTTATTAAATAATTGATATGAAGGAGGTTATGAGAAATGTATACTCAAAAGAAGGGAATCAACCAGTGGGCATTTCCTGGGAATATGAGTTTAAAAGATTGTTTCAAGTTGGCAAAAGAAGCAAAGTTTGATGGTGTGGAGGTAACAATTGCCGAAGAAGGAGAAATTACATTAAGCTCTACCAAAAGAGATATTCAAAAGATTGTGAAAATATCTCGTTCTATTGGTGTTGAAATAAGCAGTTTGGCTACTGGACTTTTCTGGGATTATTCTCTAACGAGCGATAATTCTTCAGAGCGGGAAAAAGCCAAGAGGATTGTTAAGAAAATGTTGGAAGTAGCAAGTTGGCTTGAAGTAGATACTATATTAATTGTTCCTGGTGCGGTAGATGTTTTCTTTAAGCCCGGTTTCCCCGTGGTTTCTTATGATAAGGTTTAT
>JAUWOM010000030.1 GCA_030612085.1 Actinomycetes bacterium | reverse complement strand
TTTCTTAAAATAGCTATTAAATTATTAATATTATACAAACATATGTTTGCTTTGTCAACTGTTTTTGATATTATCATTTACTACTAAATTAAATGATTATGAGGTAATTTAAATTTATTCTTTTTTATATCTTTTTAAGTGGAAATTAACACTGTAATGTAAATTTCTTGTTTTTTTGTTATATTATATATCTGTATTTTTAAATAAATAAACAGATATCAGCAAGGAGATGTTTTAATATATTGTTATAGATGATGCCTTTCATCCCCCAGCTATTGTAAGGGGACTTCTTGGTTATGGAGTTAAAATTAAAAATGAAATATAAAAAAATAATTAAATAACCCTAGAATGATTTGGGCATAGTTTCTTGACTAAAATGTCTTCGAAACCATGCCACAAATCTACTAATGAAAATTAATTTTAAAAAATAAATATCAGTACTATTTCATTGAGAAGGACAATATTTATCATTTGTCATTGTGAGGGACGAAGTCCCGAAGCAATCTCAATAAAGAATAAAAATATCAAATTCTAATATAAAAATATGTAATCTTAGGGACAAATATGAAACTTATATGTTTGGTTGGGGAAATTGGAACAGGAAAAACTACAGTTGCTAAAATGTTAGAAGATTTAAGAGCAGATGTTATATATTCTGATGATATTGCAAAGGTTGTCTCCTCAAAATCAGCTATTAAATCAGAATTAGTTAAATACTTTGGTAAGAAAATACTTTACAGAAATGGAAGATTAAACAGGAAAAAGTTAGCAAATATTGTTTTTTCAAATAGGAAAAAATTGGAGAAATTAAATGAGATAATGCTTCCTCAAATAGTGAAAGAAATTAAAAAAATTCTTTATAAAAAAGAAAAGTTGGAAGAGACTTCAAAACCAACAAGTAAGAAAATTAAAAAAACTAAAAAAGAAAATGAAAGAATTGTTGTAATAGAAGCCCCACTCCTTTTTAAAACTAATTTATATAATAGATGTGACGAGATCTTATATGTAACCTGTCCAATGGATTTAAGAATAGAAAGAGTAATATCTAAAATGAATTTGTCAAGAGAAGAAGCTAAATTAAGAGTAGAAGGGCAAAATTTAATTATTCCAAAGGATAAAGTGCATCATATTATAAACAATAATAAAGGTTTAAACTATTTAAAAAGAGAAATTGGAAAATATTGCAGATATATTCACAATAAAATCTAAATTTTTATTTTTTAATGAGACTGCGCAGTTTGTTCCGAGTAGATCCTTCACTTCTGCTCAGAGCCTGCCCTTGAACGAAGTGAAGGGACAAGCTTAGGAAGCCCGTCTCTCGTAATGACAAATGAGAAATCTTACTTCTTGCAATGACAAAGTATTAAAATTTATTGATGTTTTTAGAAATGCCAGATTTTGAATTAATATCAAATTACAAGCCTCAAGGAGACCAACCTTCAGCAATAAATAACCTTGTTGAAGGCTTAAATAAAGGTGATAAATTTCAAACCTTACTTGGAGTTACCGGGTCTGGAAAGACTTATACAATGGCTCAGGTAATAAACAGTGTAAATAGACCTGTCTTGGTAATGTCTCCTAATAAAACATTGGCTGCTCAACTCTGTAATGAATTTAAAGAATTTTTCCCCAAAAATTCAGTTCATTATTTTGTTAGTTACTATGATTATTATCAACCTGAGGCTTATGTGCCAACTACAGATACCTACATTGAGAAAGACGCATCTATAAATGAGCAATTGGAAAGACTTAGACTTTCATCAACAAATGCATTACTTACAAGAAGAGATGTAATTATTGTAGCAAGTGTTTCATGTATATTTAACTTAGGTTCACCATCTCTATATAAGGAGAAAACTCTTATTTTAACTAAGGGTGAAAAATATGAAAGGGATGAAATATTATTAAAACTTGTCAAAATAAAGTATCAAAGAAACGATATTGACTTTAGTCCTGGGACATTCAGAGCAAAAGGAGATATAGTAGATATATTCCCACCCTATAGCGATTATGCTATTAGAATTAAATTATTTGGTGATGATATAGAGGAAATATATAAATTTAATTATTTAACTGGCAAAATGATTGAAAAAATACCGGTTATTATGATATCACCAGCAACTCATTTTGTTATTGAATCAAAAAGAATGGAAGAAATTTTATTTGAAATTGAGAAGGAGTTAGATGATAGATTAAAGGAATTAAAATTCCAGGATAAATTACTTGAAGTTCAAAGATTAAGAATGAGAACAAAATTTGATCTGGAGATGTTAAAAGAAATCGGATACTGTAAAGGAATTGAGAATTACTCAAGATATTTTTCAGGAAGAGAACCAGGATCTACTCCATCTACATTACTAAATTATTTTCCGGATGATTTTATAACATTTATTGATGAGTCTCATATAGCAGTTCCTCAGATAAATGGAATGTATCACGGAGATAGGTCTCGGAAAGAAACACTTATTGAATATGGATTTAGGCTTCCATCAGCTCTAGATAACCGCCCCTTAAGGATGAAAGAATTTTTAAATTCAGTAAATCAAGCAATATTTGTTTCAGCAACCCCAGCAGATTTTGAAATTGAAAATAGTAGTCAGGTTGTTGAACAGATAATTAGACCTACTGGTCTTGTTGACCCAGAAGTTGAAGTTAGAATAACAGAAGGTCAAATTGATAATTTGATGACGGAAATAGAAAAGAGAGTTAATCAAAATGAAAGAGTTTTAATTACAACTCTTACAAAAAGAATGGCTGAAAATTTGACTGATTATTTCCTTGATATGGGTATTAAATCAAGATATCTTCATTCAGAAATAGGTACTTTAGAGAGGGTAAAAATTATAAGAGAGTTAAGAAAAGGAAACTTTGATGTGTTAGTTGGAATAAATCTTCTTAGAGAAGGCCTGGATCTTCCAGAGGTTTCTCTTGTTGCTATATTAGACGCTGATAAAGAGGGATTTTTAAGATCAGAAACATCACTTATTCAAACTATTGGTAGAGCATCAAGAAATATCAGAGGTAAAGTTATAATGTATGCTGATAATATAACAAGGTCAATGAAGAGAGCAATAGATGAAACTAACAGAAGAAGAAATGTTCAATTAAGATTTAATGAAGAGAATAATATAGAACCTCAAACAATTCACAAGAAAATATCTGATATATTAATGGCAACTAAGGTAGCTGAGGAAGAAAATGTAAAAGAAAAAATAAAAATACCAGGAAAAATTTTACCAGATGAAATACCAAAAATAATATTGGGACTTGAAGAAGAAATGAGACTTGCTGCCGAAGAATTGAATTTTGAATATGCAGCAGTTTTGAGAGATCAAATAAAAGAACTAAAAAAACAAAAAAAATATTAATCTGTCATTGCGAGGGACGAGCTTCCTCGTTGCACTCGGAACAGGCTGCGCAATCTCATCAAAAAAATGAATTAAATAACCTTTGAAAGATTTGGGCATAGTTTCTTGACTAAATGTCTTCGAAACCATGCCACAAATCTACTAAAGAAAATTAATTTAAAAAAAATGGAAAAGAAAAAGCTAATTATTAGAGGTGCAAGAGAGCACAATTTAAAAAATATAAATTTAGATCTTCCAAGAGATAAGATGATTGTAATAACTGGTATCAGTGGTTCTGGTAAATCCAGTCTTGCATTTGACACAATTTATGCAGAGGGTCAGAGAAGATATGTTGAATCTCTTTCTGCTTATGCAAGACAATTCCTTGAACAGATGGAAAAACCTGATGTTGATTATATTGAAGGTCTTTCTCCTGCTATCTCAATTGACCAGAAAGGTGCTACTAAAAATCCTCGTTCAACCGTAGGAACTATAACTGAAATATATGATTATATTCGACTTCTTTATGCTCGAATCGGAAAGCCTCATTGTCATATATGTGGGAAAGAAATATCACAGCAATCACCACAACAGATAATAGATAAGGTTTTAAAACTTTCTAAAGGTACAAAATATATGATTTTATCTCCAGTAGTCAGAGGTCGAAAAGGTGAATATAAAAATCTCTTTGATCAGATAAGAAGGAAGGGTTATGTGAGGGTTAGAGTGGATGGAGAGATAAGAAGCTTAGAGGAAGAAATTATTTTAGAAAAATATAAAAAACATGATATTGAGATAGTAATAGACAGACTTGTCTCTAAATCTAATATAAGAAAAAGAGTTGCTGATTCTATTGAAACAGCATTAAGGGAATCAGACGGGATAGTTTATATTCAAATTAATGGTGGAGAGAATCTTGTATTTTCTCAAAAATTTGCTTGTCTTGATTGTGGTATAAGCTTTGAGGAACTTTCTCCAAGAATGTTCTCATTTAATAGTCCTATTGGTGCCTGTTTGTATTGTGGTGGATTAGGTTTTAAACAAGAAATAGATCCAGATTTGGTAGTACCTGATAAAAATCTAAGTTTATCACAGGGAGCTATTAAATTATGGAGAGATAGTTCATCAGTATTTTACCCTATGTACATAAAAGCTCTTTCAAAAAAGTATGATTTTGATCTTTCAACACCATTTAATGATTTAGATAAGAATATACAAAATATGATTTTGTACGGTAAAACAGGAGAAAGAGTACTTGTTGAGTATGAAAGATATGATGGGACAGTAGTCAGATGGCCTACTTCTGTAGAAGGTGTAATTAATAATTTAGAAAGAAGATACAGAGAGACAAAGTCTGAATATAGTAGGGAAAAAATTGAAGAATATATAAGCATAAGCTCATGTCCTAAATGTAATGGAGCAAGACTTAGACCTGAAAGTTTAGCAGTAACAGTTGGTGGAAAAAATGTTTATGAGCTAACCCAAATGTGTGTTTCCAAATGCAAATCTTTTATTGAGAATCTTAAATTAGCAAATAAAGAAAAGATAATAGCAAGAAGAATATTAAAAGAAATAAAAGAAAGATTAGCCTTTATGGAAAATGTGGGTTTGAACTACCTAACGCTTGACAGAGAAACAAGAACTCTTTCTGGCGGGGAAGCTCAGAGAATAAGGTTAGCTACCCAAATTGGAACAAGTTTAATTGGGGTTTTATATATTCTTGATGAACCAAGTATAGGTCTTCACAACAGGGATAATAAGAGACTTCTTGAAACATTAAAAAGATTAAGAGACTTAGGAAATACTTTAATTGTGATAGAACATGATAGAGAAACCATTAACCAGGCAGATTTTATAGTTGATTTAGGTCCTGGAGCTGGAGAGCGTGGTGGGGATGTTGTTGTACTTGGAACTATAGAAGATATTAAAAATGAACCTACCTCTATAACTGGACAGTATTTAAGTGGTAAGAAAAAGATCAATGTTCCAGATAAGAGAAGAATTGAATATAAGGGAGATTTGGTTATATTAGGTGCAAAAGAACATAATTTAAAAGAAATAGAGGTTTCTTTTAAACTTGGTAAATTTATTTGTGTAACTGGAGTTTCGGGTTCAGGAAAAAGCACATTAGTTGATGAAATTTTATATAGGGCACTAATGAATAGATTACATAGTAGGTCAAAGTTTAAACCTGGTAAGCACAAAGACATTAGAGGTATAGAAAATATTGACAAGGTAATTGAGATTAACCAATCACCAATTGGAAGAACTCCAAGATCAAATCCTTCAACATATACAGGAGTATTTACTTCTATTAGAGAGGTCTTTGCGGAGACTCAAGAAGCAAAAATTAGAGGTTATAAAAAAGGTAGATTCAGTTTTAATGTAAAGGGTGGAAGATGTGAGGCATGCAGGGGTGATGGAAATATTAAAATAGAGATGCATTTTCTGCCTGATATATATGTAACCTGTGATGTGTGTAAGGGAAAAAGGTACAATAATGAAACTTTAGATGTAACTTTTAAAGGAAAAAATATTTCAAAAGTTTTAGATATGAGTGTTAAAAAAGCATTAGAGTTTTTTAAAAACATTCCAAGAATAAAAAGAAAATTAAAGTTACTTGATGATGTTGGTCTGGGATATATAAAATTGGGTCAATCTGCTACCACACTCTCAGGAGGAGAAGCTCAAAGAGTAAAAATTTCCAAGGAACTATCAAAAATTGCTACAGGTAGAACTATTTATATATTGGATGAACCAACAACAGGACTTCATTTTGATGATATAAAGAAACTACTCAAAGTATTAAACAGATTAGTTGATAAGGGAAATACAGTAATTGTTATTGAACATAATTTAGATGTAATAAAAACAGCTGATTATATAATTGATCTTGGACCAGAAGGTGGTGATGAAGGGGGATGGATAGTAGCTGAAGGTACACCAGAAGAAGTTGCAAAAAATCCAAAATCTTATACAGGTATGTATTTAAAGGATTTATTAGATGTTTAGAAAAGCTCCAATAAAGATAGCTGAATGTCTTGACTATTTACCTGATAAACCAGGTGTTTACATATTCTATAATTCTTTAGAGGAAGTCTTATATATTGGAAAAGCCAAATCCTTAAAAAAAAGAATTAAAAGCTATTTTCAAAAGTCTCAAAAACTACCTAAAAAGATAACTGAAATGCTATCTCATGCAGACAAATTAGATTTTATCGTGACTGATAATGAAGTTGAAGCACTAATACTTGAAAGCACACTAATAAAGGAACACAGACCAAAATATAATGTGAATTTAAAAGATGATAAGAGATATCCCTATATTGCTATATCTATTTCAGAAGATTATCCTCGGGTATTTTTTACACGAAAAACATCCAATCCAAACTATATCTATTTTGGTCCCTATACAAAGCCTCAAAATGTCAGAAAAATCTTAGATATGATTCATAAGAAATTTAAAATTAGAGGTTGTAAAGGATCAAAGCCAGGAAAAAAGACTGGTTCACCATGTCTGAATTATCATATAAATAGATGCTTAGCTCCATGTACTGGGAAAGTAAAAAAAACAGAATATAAAGAAATAATAAATATAATCATTCAATTTCTTAATGGAAGAAGAAAAGAAATCAAGCAAGGTTTGGAGAAATCTATGAAGTTAGCGTCAAGTGAAAAAAGATTTGAGGATGCTGCAAGATATAGAGATCAATTTATTGCAATAAATGAAATTACCCAGAAACAAAAAGTTGCAACAATACAAAGACTGGATATTGATGTATTAGCTATTGTATTAAACGAAGACATAGCATGTGTTGAACTTTTTACAATAAGAGGGGGATTTTTATTAGGTAAAGATTGCTTTATTTTAGAAAAGACATCAGAGTTTGATAAAAGCGAGCTCCTCACTGTCTTTATCAAACAGTATTATAATTCAGCTTTTAGATATCCTAAGGAGATTATTTTATCAACAAATATTTATGAAACGGAGCTCATAAAAAATTGGTTGAGCATGAAAAAGGAAGCATATATTAACATAAAGATTCCTCGAAGAGGGGGGAAAAGAAGATTAGTAGAATTAGCAGAAAAAAATGCTGAAATTGAAATTAAGCAATTTCTGAACAAGGAAAAGCTAAAAAAGATGAGGGAGAAAGATGCACTTGTTTCATTAAAAAATAGATTAAATCTTAGTTCAATTCCTTATCGGATTGAATGTTATGATATATCCACATTATCAGGCTCTCATTCTGTTGGTTCAATGGTTGTATTTTTAAATGGTATTTGTAAGAAATCACAATATAGGAGATTTAAAATAAAAAATATATCTGTTAAAGACGATCTTAATATGATAAGTGAAGTAATTGAGAGAAGATTTAAAAAGTTGGCATATCCATATAAGATAGATGAAAAAACCCATAAATATAAAAAAGATGATAAAGTTTATAAAAAGGAATATAAGGAATTTAATGCATTTGATTTGATCCCTGATCTTGTGATAATAGATGGTGGAAAGGGTCAACTGCGAATCGCAAAAAGAGTTTTAAAAGAATTAGGTTTAGAGAATATCTTTGTTATTGGACTATCTAAAAAACCTGATAAAATACATTTATTAAACAAGAAATATCCTCTTATACTTCAAGAGAATTCATCAGCGCTCTTACTTTTAAAAAATATTAGAGATGAAGCTCATCGCTTTGCCATTTCTTATCACAGAAATCTTAGAAATAAAGATATGGTAACATCAATTCTTGATAGAATTTATGGAGTTGGTCCAAAAAGAAAAGCAAAATTGATTAAACATTTTAGTTCAGCAGAATATGTTGCAAAAGCAACACTTCAAGAACTATATGATATTAAAGGAATACCTTCTAAGGTCGCTCAAAGAATATATAGACATTTTCACCGCTTCTAATCTTATTTATTTTTTCTTTTATATCTTATTTCTCATCTAATTTAGAGCAATATGATATACTTATTATTTGAAAAAATATTGAATTTGTCATTGCGAGGAGTTATATTGCAGTTGTCATTGCGAGGAGCGAAGCGACGAAGCAATCTCAGTACATAAATTATTGTCAATAATAGAGATTGCCACACCATCTTCGATGGTTCGCAATGACGACCAAAACTTGTGAGTAATATTGAATTTGTCATTGCGAGGAGGATAACTTATGAAAAATATGTTAATCAGGATAATAACTTTAACTCTCGCAATTATTATAGTTACTTATTTATTTCCTGTTAATATGATCCATCTTGAGGGTGAAGGTAGTGATAAGCTATTATCTGCATTCTTCACAGCAATTATTTTAGCATTAGTAAATTTGATAATCAGACCTATAGTTAAAGTTTTAACACTTCCTATAAACATTTTAACGTTAGGTCTTTTTTCTTTAATAATAAACGCTGCAATGCTCTGGATTGTGGATCACTTTGTTAAAGGATTTTCTGTATCTGGCTTCTGGGGATATTTTCTTGGATCACTGGCAATAAGCATTGTAAATTCTGTTTTATATAAATTATTGATAGACAAAAAGAAATAATATTACAGGAAATAATTATGGAAAAAAGTGAAGCTTTAAAAACAATAATAATAACAGGGCTCTCTGGCGCAGGTAGAACCTTAGCTATGAGATGCTTTGAAGATGCGGGCTATTTTTGTATAGATAATTTGCCATCATCCTTAATTTTAGATTTGATAAATATATGCTCACTTCCAGGAAGTAAAATTGATAAATTAGCACTTGTTATAGATGTCCGTAGTAGGGATTTTTTTGATCAACTACCTAATGTATTAAAAGACTTAAATAAAAAAAATATAGATTATCAGATTCTTTTCTTATGGGCAGGTGATGAGACTTTAGTTAAGAGATTTAAAGAAACAAGAAGAACTCACCCATTAGTAAAAAATGCTAATGTATTAAAGGGAATTCGTATTGAAAAGGAAAGAATGAAATTTTTAAGAGAGACAGCTAATATTGTAATTGATACATCTCATCTCACTCCGATGGAGCTTAAAAATAGGATAAATAATACTATTATATCAGGTCTTGAAAGAGAAAGAATGCAGATACAGGTAGTATCTTTTGGATATAGTTTAGGGATTCCATGGGACGCTGACTTAGTGATGGATGTTCGTTTTTTACCTAATCCTAATTATGTAGAATCATTGAAATTAAAAAGTGGGTTAGATAAAGAAGTTTATGATTTTGTTATGAGTAAAAAAGAGACAGAGAAATTTTTAAAAATTTTTAGTAAGTTATTATCTTATACAATTCCTAATTATATTTTAGAGGGAAAGAATTATTTAAAAATTGCGATAGGTTGTACGGGAGGAAGACACAGATCTGTAGTGATTGCTAAAGAAATTTTTAATTTTTTAAAAGAGCGAGGTTATGAAATTATAATTGATCATAGGGATTTAAAATAATGGGGAAAATTAAAAGTTTCTCATCTTGCGTAAAGGATGAATTAGCTCGGGAAATACCAAAAAAGATTTGCTGTCAAAAAGCAGAACTATATGTTGCGATAAGAATGTCCGGGCTTATAAAAAAAGAAAAACAGAATTTTGGTGTAAAGATAAGAACAGAAAATGCTTCAGTTGCTCGGAAAATAATCACTTTAATTAAAAAGCTATTTAAAGAAGAAATAAATACTTACACAAAATTTAAAAGTTACAAGAACAAAAGAAAGAGATATTTTATAGAGATACCTTTTCTGAAAAAAACAGCTAAGCTTCTAAATATGTTAAAATATTTAGATGATAACTTTGAGGTAAGAGATAAAATATCTTCAGATTTTATCAGGAAAAAATGTTGTCAGATTTCTTTTCTAAGAAGCTGTTTTTATAGTAGAGGTTATATATCAAAACCCCAAAGCGGATACCATTTAGAGATTATATTCAAAAATGAAAATGATGCAAAGGAAATTATAAAAATCTTTAATAAATTTAGTATCAGTCCTAAGATGTATAGAAGAAGAGATTTCTTTGTTGTTTATCTAAAAAGAAGTGAAGAAATTTTAAATTTCCTAAAATTAGTTGGAGCATATAGAACAGTTTTAGATTTAGAGAACATTAAAATATTAAAAGAGACAAAAAGTTATATAAAAAGAATTGTTAATTTTGAAGCAGCAAATCTTAAAAAAACGATTGAAGCATCACATAAACAGATTAATAATATTGAAAAAATCGAAAATTATATGGGGATTGATTTGCTTTCAAGAGCACTCAGAGAGATGGCTTATATTAGACTTGAGTATCCTCAAGCATCTTTATCAGAGTTGGGGAAACTGAGTTCGAAAATAATTTCAAAATCTGCAGTTAATAATAGACTAAGAAGGATACAAAAGATAGCAAAAAGCCTATAAAAATAATAGAAAGTCCATAAAAAACATTTGTCATTTATTTGTCATTGCGAGGAGCTAAATTCCGGTTGTCATTGCGAGGAGCGAAGCGACGAAGCAATCCCATCAAATATATTAAAGAATCTGGTAAAATGATAAGATTTTCCTTAATATTAATATTTAAATTTTAAATAAACATTTTTAAAAGAAAGGAGAAAATAAAATGGCAATAAGAGTAGGTATAAACGGTTTTGGAAGAATTGGAAGATGTGTTTTTAAAGCTGGAATAGATGATAAGGAAATCGACTTTGTAGCTGTTAATGACATTACAACACCTGAGGTTTTAGC
>JAUWOM010000044.1 GCA_030612085.1 Actinomycetes bacterium | reverse complement strand
TGCTTCAATGAGTCTTCTTAAAGTAGCATTTTGTGCTATAATGGTTGCATAATGTTTCGCATTTGCTGCTAATGGTACATTACTTATTAGTGTATGAATGTAAGCTTTTCCACCTACATCCTCCAAGACATTCATTCTTTTTAATTCTTCAGTAATAGTTATCGGATCTGCTGCTTCTCCTCTAACATAAACATTCTTTATCGCACTATATATCTTTTTGTGGTTACCTCTGTAAAAGTCGTCATCATCTAATATTTCTCCACCGATTGCAATTGCATCCTGAGATATCATCATTGCACCAAGGATTGATTCTTCTGCTTCAATATTATGTGGTGGAATTCTATCAAGCTTTGTTAAATCGAGTGAGCTTTTTGAATTTTTTCTTGCCATTTTTAACCTACTATTTTCAAAAGTTAAAAATATTTTAAAAGGAGTTTTTTATATTAAAATTAAACATTTTACTAATTTAATTATCTTTGAATTTTATCAATCTTCTTCTTTTTTTACCTCTTCCTTCTCCTCTACCTCTTTCTTCTCTTCTACTTTCTCTTCTTCCATTTCCTTTCTCCATGGCTCGAGTTCTAACCACTCTTTTCCAGTTTCATCTACTATCCTTATTTTTACATGAGCCTCCACTTCAGGATAAAGTCGAATATCAACTACATATTCCCCGATATATCTGAAACTTTCTTTTAAAATTATTCTTCTTTTGTCTATAGCTATTTCAGTTTCTTCCTGAATCTTTTCAAATATATCTCTTTCTGTTACCGATCCAAAAAGTTTTCCTTCTTCTCCAACTTTCTTAGATATTGTGAGAATGAGATTATTTAAGATCTCAGCTTGTGCCATTGCATGAGCTCTATCTTTCGCTTCCTTCTCTACACCCTTCTTTTTTATGATTTCTATATGTTTAATATTTCCCTCAGTAGCTTTAACTGCCAATTTTTTAGGAATTAAATAGTTTCTGGCAAATCCATCTTTTACATCTACAACATTACCAGCTCTTCCTAAATTCTCTATTGTTTCTTTAAGAATAATTTTCAAATCTATCTCCTATTAAACCTTTGAAATATATCCCAATAATGCAAGTTCTCTTGCTCTTTTAATAGCTCTTGCTAAATCAGATTGATGTTGAACACAAACCCCAGTAATTCTTCGAGGTCTTATTTTACCCCTATCAGAAATAAATCTTCTGATTAAACCAATCTCTTTGTAATCAATATATTCAATTTTATTCTTGCAAAAAAAACAGTATCTTTTTCTCCGCTTAATTGGATAATCTGTTTTCTTTGCACTTCTCCTCTCACGCACTAATACCTCCTCTGTTAAAATGGTATATCATTTGTTTCTTCCGATTCCCCTTTAAGTAGCTCTGAGGATACTTCTTGGGCTTTTATATTTTTAGTAATTGAAGCAGTTGCCCACTCAAGACTTGGTCCTATAACTCTGGCTATAACCTCAATCTTATTTCGTGTTTGACCATCCTGAGTCTCCCAGGTTCTCATCTGAAGCCTTCCACTTACAATTATCCTATCCCCTTTTTTTAAAGATTCAGCACAATTTTCAGCTAAACTTGTCCACGCAACTACATCAACATAACTTACATCCTCCTGCCACTCTCCTATGCTATTTTGCCATCTCCTACTCACTGCTATTCCAAAATTTGCTACAGGACTTCCACTTGGAGTAAATCTTAATTCTGGATCTCTGGTTAAGTTACCTAATATCGTTATATTATTTACACTTGCCATCTTTTCCCTCTCTTACATATTTAAAATAATACACTAAATTTTATTATAAATTTTTATAAAGTAATACTTTTTATTTTGGATCTTGGTAATTATTATTAATAATAATCTTTTACTCTACTTTCTCTAAGTCCTCTCTTCTAAAAATTCTAAATCTTATTATTCCTTCTGTTATTTTTAATACCCTTTTTAATTCTTCAATTAATTCATTTGAACCTGAAAAAAATAAAACATAATATGTTCCTGTATCATAACCATTTATTGAATAAGCTAATTTTTTCTCTCCCAACTTATCAATGCTATACAATTCAGCATCATATTTTGATATCATATCCTTGACTTTGGAAACTAGATTTTCTTGTTCTTTTTCACCAAGAACAGAATCAGTAATCATCATTATCTCATATCTCCTCACAAATTACCTCCTTCGTACAAAATTGTCCCTAAAAGGGATGGGATTCTTACAAATAAGTGAAAATTATACCATGAAATCTTCAGAATAAATAATATTTATTAACATATATTCTTATAGGATTATTTGTATTGTACACAAGTAAGGTTGACACTTTTGGTACTTTGTTCTTTGATAAATAAATATTAAGTTTTAGATTCTAACATGGGTGGTCCTTTTAAGCCACTTAAAATCTTTGTATCTTAAATTATAAACTAATTATTTTGTAATTTTAATTAAATTCTTATAAATTGTTGTTACTATAACAAAATGTTAAAAATAATTATTAAAATAAAATGTAAAATTTATTTTTAAATATTGATTGACTACTCACTCCAGGGAAATTTTACCTCAGAACTGGAGGTGGCTTTTATTTCTATAGTATCTTTTATAAAACTATCAATAAATATAAAATTTGCAATTTTAGAGGTTGTTACTATAACTTCGTTATCATTAGCAAAATATGATACCAACTTAGCACTATTTTTTTCAGCTATAGCTTTTGCTATATTCTCACCATCTTCTAAAAATAGAATCTCTTGAGCTGCTGCTAAAGAAGCTGCATCTGAAGCCGATTTTGCATCTGCTCTGGTTTTAAAAAGAATTGCGACATCTATAATAAATGGAGTAAATACTATCAGAACTATAGTGATTGTAATACTTAGAATAGTTACATTACCTATTTGAGAGTTGAACTTTTTTATAAATTTTCTAAGTTTAATTATAAGACCCCTATTAAGAATTCTCATTTTATTTATTAAACTTCATAGCTTATTACTCTTTTTCAATTCTCATTGTCGCTGAAGATCTTAAGCGAATATTACTAGGAAAAAATGATTTTATTATGGGAATAACAATCGGAGGTTTATATTCAATCGACACAGTCAAATAATCTCCAATTTTTCTACCTGATGAGGGATCAATAGATATATTTAACATATTATGATCAAGAATTCTTGTTGAATTTCTTATTGAGTTTATAATCTTTGAGTTATTATTTGTAACTGAACCATCTCTTGCCCCTTCCCTCGCAGCATGAGTAATAACAAGTTGAGCATTTACTATGATTCCCGATTGAACAATCACTAAAATTACTATCAGTATAATTGGTAAGACCAGAGCAAATTCAGTTGCTGATTGACCATCCTCTTTCCTAAATAATACAGAAATATTGTTCATCTTAAAAATATAGCTATTAACCATTTCAATAAGAAATGGTAAAAGCCATCCCCCTCTCTATTAACAGACTTACTTAACAGTGAATAAAAATTTAATTTCACACAAAAGAATTTTTATATAAAGGACATTAATTTTGAAAAAATTGCGTTCAGGTATTCTGAAAATTTAGGACTTGCTATTTTAAGAAGTATTCCAACAAGTACAAAAGCAACCGCAATAATTAAGGCATATTCAATTGTGCTTTGCCCTTTCTCCATTTTTACTCTCTTTAGTATTACTTTCATTTGTTTTCCCCTTTCTTATAATTATTTACTTAACATAAATGCTTTTTACTTAGTGACACCTCCAACGACTAAAGCTGTTAGGTTTCTTTCTAATTTATTCCAAAATAATTATTGTTTTTTTAGGTTAAATATTTAAAATTGAAAAAATAAATGTTCCTACTGCAATAGTCAAAAATCCTGGAAGTATAAAAAATATTAGTGGGAAAAGGATTAAAATAGGAATTTTTCTAGCCCTTTGTTCTTCCCTCTTATGAACTCTAAGTCTACAATCCTTTGCTTGATTTTCTAAAATCTCAGATACGGGAACACCAAATATTTCTCCCTGTATTAAAGCTGAAATAAAACTTTTTAATTCACTGCTTTCTGTTCTACCAATTAGTTCATTAAAAGCTTCCTGTTTAGGTTTACCTAATTTCAAATTCCTTACCAGATTCTTTAATTCTTTGCCCAACAAACCGTTTGTATTATTTGTAACCAAATATAGTGCTTTCCTTAAATTCAATCCTGCTTTACAACTTAAATTCAGTTCATCAATCACATTTGGCAAATCTCGATCTATTAAAACACCCTCTCTTGCTACCTTTTTCCTAATATAAAAATCTGGTATAAAAAAGAAAAGTATACTAATTACAACTAAAATCAGGATAAAGGATTTAATTGAACTACTATAGATGATGGAGATAATCATTGCTAATACTACAAATACTATTTTCATGGAAATTATTTTTTCTAATAAGTCTTCATCAAAATTTTTATAAGAATCGTTATAGAAAATTAAAAAACTTTTAAAATTTTTAGATTTTAAAGATAACCTAATAAGCTTCTGTCTTTTTAATATTTCAATAATTTCTTTGAACAGCAATTGAAATTTCTTAAAAATTTTGTTATTTTCTCTTTCCTTGTGTCTTGAATAATTGATTCCTGGTTTTGTTATTCCTCTTATAATTAAATAACCAATTAGATTCAGCAACAAGCCTGCTAAAACAATTGTCACACCTAATGTTTTTGAAAAAACTAACTTAACATGTTCACTTTCAAAAATATAAAATAATATGAAATATCCCAACGGAAGAAATGAGATTATGTTTCCAGAAAGACGACCTTGCGTTGTAAAGACTCTTATTTCCTCTTTTAGATTTTGTCTTTCTCTTATTACATTTATTAAAGAGCTAAATATTTCAGTGACATCGCCTCCAACCCTTCCTGTTATTTCTATTGCTGAAACAATCAAATCTATTTCTGGTATTTTAATTCTACTTGCCATATTATGAAGTGATTTCAATATGTCAATATCTATATTTATTTCATTTATCACTTTTTTAAGTTCCTCACCTAATGGTGACTTTATCTTTTTACTACATATCTCAAGCCCATTTCTTATAGTAAGTCCTGCTCTTAATGTAATATTTAATAAAGATAAAAATTCTAAAATCTGATTTTCGATAAGATTTCTTCTTTTTCTTTTTAATAAATCATTAATGGGAACAAATATAAAAATGCCAAATGGCGAAAAGATAGTAGAAATAAGAAGATTTTCAGAAAACATATAAATTAATAAACCCAAAATAAAAATTCCGGTTAATATCACTAATAAAAGCTTTTTAGCTGAAAGATATATTTCAAATTTCTGAGCAAATCTTTCATAGCACTGCTTGAAGAAGTTATATAAATTATTAACAAATTGAGGTCTTTGTAATTTTAAAAATTTAGTATTTATAAATAAATTCATAATGACCTACCATAAAGGAATTTTAAAAATCACTGCAACTTTAACTTAATACCTTGTGAAAGTAGTTTATTATAAAAATTTGGCATATTACCTGTATAGTAGAAGTTTCCTAATACCTCACCATCAGAATCCACTCCCTCCTGTTTGAAAACGAAGATATCCTTAACATTCACATCTTCCTTTTCAGACAGTATTTCACTTATCTTAGTTACTCTTCTTTTACCATCAGGAAATCTCTCCATATGTATTATTAAATCTAAGGCTGCTATGATCATCCTCTTAACCGATTTTGTTGATAGATTTACATCAGACATTAATGTTATTGTTTCTAAACGAGAAATGAGATCTTCTGGAGAATTTGCGTGAACAGTTGTAAGAGAGCCATCATGTCCAGTATTCATAGCCTGAAGCATATCAAGTGCCTCTTTACCCCTAACTTCGCCAATTATTATTCTATCAGGTCTCATTCTTAAGGAGTTTCTAACCAAATCTCTTATGGTGATCTCACCTTTTCCTTCAATATTTGGGGGTCTGCTTTCTAAAGAAATTACATGCGGTTGTGCTAACTTTAGTTCTGCTGCATCTTCGATAGTTACCAGCCTTTCATCTGATGGAATAACTGTAGAAAGAGCATTTAGGAAAGTGGTTTTACCGCTTCCAGTTCCACCTGAAATTATGATATTACATCTTCCCATAATAACTGACTTCAGTAATTTCACCATTTCATTGCTTAAAGTCCCGATTTCTACCAGTTGATCCAATGAAAATAATTTCAGAATAAATTTCCTTATAGTTATGATTGGACCTACCAAGGAAAGTGGTGGAATAATAACATTTATTCTTGATCCATCTGGTAAACGAGCATCAACCATAGGGGAACTTTCATCAACTCTTAAACCCAGCGGAGATATTATTTTATCAATCAAGTGATAGAGCTGCTCTTCACTTGATAATTTGATTTTAGTTTGATAGATATGTCCATCTCTTTCTATATAGATATAATTTTCCCCATTTACCATAATTTCTGATATTTTATCATCATTAATCAACGGCTCTAATCTACCCAAACCCAAAATAGAGTTAATTAAGTCCTCTATTAAGTTATTCATTTGTGTTCTGGATAATATTATTTTTTCTTCCTTGAAAAGATTTATAATCTCCTTAATAAGTCTTTCTCTTTTATTTTTGAAATCGGGTATATTAAAGAGTGAGGAGTCTAATTTCTCAAGCAACTTTATTTGAATCTGATTTCTTATTTCAGATAAATCTGGCTGAGAATTTATAATACTTTCGTCACTCTTTTTAAAGAAATTCTTTTTAGAAATTAGAGAATTTCTCACTGCAGCGATCATTACTAATCCTCTTTAACCTTTAAATTTTTAGAATCAGAAATTTTATAAACAAGATCTTTGATAGAATTAATCACAGATAAATCTTTTCTATCACGTAATAATGTGCCTTTTCGATCAAACATCATTCCCAGTGTTAAATCCTCAGGTATCACTTGAGAAACTGGAATTTCTAAAAACTGCTCTATATGTCTTAGGGGAACTGCAGAAAAGCTATCACATCGATTTATAACAAGATGAATATTTGCTCCCTTTTTAAAGGAAGTAATTTCTTTTAGTAGACACTCGCATCTTCTTATTGAAAGAAATTGTGGAAGTGTAACTATTATCAGCTCATCTGAAGAATTAATACCAGCTTTTGTAGAATTTAAGTTTAAGTTATTAGGTATATCCAGAAATATATACTCATATGAACTTCTTAATATATCTATTATCTGTTTAATATCATCTTCTCGAAATTCTTCAACTTTTTTAAAATCATTTGGAGAAAAAATAGCTGATATTCCATTATTAGTATCTTCAACCACATTTTTAACAGAAATATCACTTAATTCGTCCAAAATTGAACTCAAATCACCCAAATCTTTAACTGGTTCAGTTTGAATAAAAACATTTCTTATATCACCATTTCCTAAATTAAGATCGACTAAGACAACCTTATTGTTATATTCTTTCTTTAAACAAAGTGCTGCAAGATGACTTGCAATAAATGTAGTTCCCACTCCGCCCTTCGAACCTATTAAACCCACTACTTTACCTCTAACTTTCTCATTAACAACATTATATTCATCTAAATTTATTGACTCATATGTAAGATAATTTCTTTTTTCTTCCCTTTCTACTTCTTTCTTTGTCCCTACTTTTGTTATTTCTTCCTGTCTTTTGATAGAATTCTTTTTAATTAATTTATTTTTATTATTTGGCAAAAAAATCTTCTCAAAGCTATTTATATGAGTATTTATTTCTGAAGGTAAACAATTATTTTTTTTCATAATAATTATTGAAATTTGTTAGAAATCTTTAGTAAAAAATTAATTTCCATAAAACCCTGATTCATCATTATTGGAAGGACATAAAGAAAAAAATAATCTTCCATTTGCCATTGCACGGGCTATTTCAATAACCTCCTCTGATTGAACTAACAGGGTTATCCACCTTTCAGAATTAGAAATATTTGCATCTAAAAAATCAAGATCTAAGCTACCTTCTTTCTCACCTTTCTTTTCTCTCAACTCATTATCCGTTAAAAAACCACTTTTAACTGACAGAACAGTTCTTGCTGGAGCAATTAATCTAGTATTAGACAGTGTGTTTTCATATGTATCAGTATCTACATGAAAATTGGCTATCACATCAACTTTATCTCCGGGTTTTATTGTAGGTGGGATCATACTTTGGCTATCGAGTGGAAGAGCTATTACTCTTTTATCAACTGGAATATTTTCAGGTAAAGACATTAAATCCTCAGTATTTTTACTGATCTTTGAACTCAAGATCTGCTCACCTTCACAAAGAGGATACTTTGTAATACTTCCTAAAACTAAATTTTTATCCAATACTGCATTATTTAACAAATATTTTCTCGGTATCTCAATTAACATTATCATCTCTTCACTAATTACAGTAAGTGATGGAATTTCTTCTTTTACAATACACACCTGTAAGAAATCACCTTCTTTTAGAATCTCTCCTTTTAAATATGAAATATATCTAAAAATGAAAAATCCTAAGATTATCAAAATTAATGAGAAAATTATTAAATAAAAATTTGAACTTCTTGGTCTTCTTAGTTTCTTTATTTTTTTGTTTTCAAGATTGTCATACATTGTTCAGGTTTCATATAAGAGATAAATTGGACAATTTTTTAAGCGCATTATAAATTTGTAATATGTCACATAAAATATCAAAATGCATGGATATA
>JAUWOM010000086.1 GCA_030612085.1 Actinomycetes bacterium | reverse complement strand
TCACCAAGAGCAAGGACAATTCTACTTATCTTTATTTATTTATACTTACTTCTAATAATGGGTGCATTTGGAAAGATTGTTTCAGCTGACCTGATGACTAATGGAAAAATCCCATTAGGAGTAATCATGGCTGTTTTAGTTGGTATATTAGCTGGGCAGATGATATATAAGTGGAAGCAGGATATTATCTTAACTACAGTAATAGTTGTTATTTTAGCATTTATATTTATCTATCTGGGTTCACTTGAAGGAGTAAAGATTTTCTTTGAGACATTCAATGCTTGGCAGATTAAAGGAGTACCTGTAATATGGTCACTGTTAGTTATGCTACTCTGTTTCATAGGAGGCGTAGCTGCTATTTGGAGATTTGCTCAACCAGTTAACTTCATTTCATTCTGGATTGTATTTTTGGGAATGATTGCAACAGTTTTAGGTATCTTAATCTGGCGTCCTAATTTCTTACCTGAATATCCAGCTATTGGTACATGGATGGGTGATCCCGCTGTAGGACCTTTATATCCGTTGCTATTTGTAACCATTGCTTGTGGTGCCATTTCTGGTTGGCATAGTCTTGTATCCAGTTCAGGAACTGCAAGACAGTTGGAAAAGGAAACTGATGCTCTTCCAGTTGGTGGAGGAGCAATGTGGTTGGAAATGATTCTGGCTGTTTTAGCAATAATTGTTGTTGTTGGAGCAGTTCCACGTGAAAAGTATTTGGAGTTAGCAGGTGCTGGTAAGAACGCTGGTATCTTTGCAACAGGAATGACGGAATTCCTTAGCCGTGTTGGTATTCCTAAGAGCTTTGGAGGAGCTTATGCTGGAGTTTTCCTATGTTTACAGGCTCTAACAATCATGTGGTTAGTAATCAGATTCATGAGGGTAGCAAGTGCTGAATTCCTTGGTGATAAAATTCCATTATTTAAGAATATCTATTTTGGAGCTTTTATTGCTGTTCTTCTATCAATTTTAGTTGTTTGGACAGGTGCATGGTCAACCATATGGACATTATTTGGAAGTTCCAATCAATTGATGGCTGCACTGGCTTTATTCTTAGTTGCTATATGGTTACTCAAAAAAAAGGTTCAAAATAAATGGGTACTTTATCCTGCTATTTTCATGTATATAACAACTATGGTAGCTCTTGGATACACTGTTATTATGAAAGGATTTGTAATTGGAGGAGTAAGTGGTTGGCTTGCTGGAATTATTGGATTGATACTCTTTGTTGCTGCTCTAATTCTTGGATGGGATATCTATCAAGCTATTCAAAAACATAAAGCTGGTGAAGTAGAAGAAATTGTGGAGGAAATACAAGAAGAATAAGGCAAACTCCTAAGTAAAAGGTAATAAAAAAGTAATAATAAAATAGTTGAACCAACTAAAATGTAGAATATAACCAGTTACTAAAGTAAAAATCGCGGTAATACCTGTTGTAATTTTATAGTAATCAAACATTAGAGGAGAGCCTTTTTTAAGGCTCTCCTCCCTATATGAGATATCTTGAAACAGATATCATTTTAGGTTTAGAATTTTTTATTATATAAAATATTTATTTTAGGTCTACCAAAATTGAGTTTGTGAGTATATTATGAAATAATTATTTATGAAATGAAAAACAATATTATCAGAGAGAAAATTCTACCTTCACTTAAAAAATTTAAAAAAACTATAAGTGAATTCTTTTACGGTATGACCACTTATGAATGGGTAGAACTTGCAAGAAAAGAAAGACTTGATTTAGAACATCTATTTATATTGCTTTCTTTTGGTGATATATTGGGATTGCCACTACCCACAAATTATTACTCTTTTAGATTTCTTCCATACATAATACCAGAGTTAAATATCTGGAAACGAAGGATGTTAAGAAAAAGAAGTTTATTAGATTTAGCAACTGAGGATATAGGATAAATTGAATTAAATAAAATTATATATTATATTGAGTTAGATTTGATTAGATTAAATTAGATTGGATTGGATTATATCAAGTTAAGTTAGGTAAATTTAAATTAGATAATGTTAAATTTATTTTGTTTTTTACTTGATTTTAGAAAAAATCTTATTATAATACAGTAATTTAAAAATATTACTATATTATCTAATGCAAAATATCTAATATAAAAATATTATTTAGAAGATTGTGGAGGAAGGTGAAAATGTGAACGAAAAAAATAAGGAAGAGAAAAAGGAGGGAACTTTAAAGAAGTTTGGAAAGGCAGCTAAGGGTTTTCTTTATGGAATGGCTGGACATGATATGACTCGTTTCGCTTTAAAAACAAGAGGAAGTATGGAACACCTATTTATTTTAATTACAATGGGTGACCTTCTTGGAGTGCCTATACTTCCACCATATTATTCTCTTAGATTGCTTCCTTATGTTGTACCACAAATATCAACCTGGAAGAGAAGAATGCTGCGTGAAAAAGATTTAACTGATGCCTTAGCATAAACTCTTGAGATTTAAACCATTAAAAGATTAGAAACTATAGAAAAAAAATAAAAAATGGAGAATAATAATATTTTTTAATGGAGGTGATTAAAATTTTATTAAAAAACTTTTTTAAAAAATATCCTGAAAGAAGATATATTATGTTTGGTGGAAAAGGTGGATTAGGTAAAACAAGCTTTTCTGCTGCAACAGGGTATTATCTTACAAAAAAGGGTTTTAAGGTCCTTGTTTTTTCAGTTGATCCACAAGCTTCCCTAACAGATATATTCCAAAGAGATATATTTGGAAAGGGGGCTGTCGAGATTATGCCAAATCTTTTTGCTCAAGAAATTGATGCTGATAAAAGAATAAAAGAATACCAGAATGAGATCAGACAAAAAATATTTGATATGTATAGCTTAGAAAAAATACCAGATGAGATAGAAGACTATATTCAGGCAGCATCTGCTGAACCTGCAATGGAAGAGAGTGCTATATTTGATAAAGTTGTTGATATAGTAGTTAGCGGGGAATATGACTATTATATTTATGACCTTGTTCCTTTAGGACATGCTCTTTATTATCTAAGTATGGCTAGTGTCTATGATGAGTGGATTAGCAAAATAACACATCTAAGAGAAGAGATGAGAGAGTATGATAAAGTAGCTGCATTAATAAAAAGAGATAAGGAATTAGAGGAAGACTTGATATTAGAAGAACTGCAGTATATTAAATATAGAATCAGTACTTCGTCTGGTATCTTAACAGATGTAGAAAAAACAGCGTTTTTCTTCGTTCTTATTCCAGAGAAGATGGCTATATTGGATACGAAAAAGGCAGCAAAATTGTTCGCTAAATTTAAAGTACCGCTTCAAGGTTATATAGTAAACAGAATTATCCCAGAAGAACTTGCTAATAAAAAAATACCTGAATATTTAAAACATAGAATAGAGATGCAAAAGACATATAAGAAAGAAATAATTGAAACATTTGGTGAAGAGGTGTTAGGCTATATTCCAGAATTTGATAGGGATATAACTGGACTTGATATGGTAGCTAAAATGGCTGAAGCCATGTATGGAGGTGAATAAATTGATAGAAAAGAGTATTAAACAATTTATCCAGGAACACCCAGACTTAAAATATAACTTTTTTGGTGGTAAAGGTGGAGTTGGAAAAACAGTTCTTGCTGGAACTATGGCTCTCTGGTTGGCACGTCAGGGAAAAAAGACATTGCTAGCTTCAACTAATCCCGTTCATAGTCTTACAAGTCTTCTAGATCAAGATGTGTTTGGAAAACCAACATTAGTAGAGGGTGAAGATAATCTATTTGCATATGAAATAGATACTAAAGATACAATTGAAAAGTCCAAAGAAGAAATTAAGCAGAAAATTAGCTGGTTTTTAAAATTTGCAGATATAAAAACTAAAGCAGATGAATTCGTAGAATCTGCTACTATGAATCCAGCATTTGAGGAATCCGCTATGTTTGAAAATATGATAGACATAATGTTTAAAGATGAATATGAAGTTTATGTTTTTGATACAGCACCTACAGCTAATGCAAGAAGGCTTTTAGGAATGTCATCTGTTTATGGATTATGGATAAATAAGATGTTAAAGAGTAGAGAGGAAGCTAAAAGTTTAAAAGAACTTCTCTCTTATAGTAAGAAGAAGCAGAAAGATCCACTTCTTGATTACTTGCTCAATTTCCGGGATAGAATAAAACATGCTAAAAAATTACTTACTGATGATAAAAAAACTTCTTTCTTCTTTATAACACTACCAGAGGCACTTCCAATTGCAGTAATAAAGAGGTTTATACAGTGGTTCAAAGACTTTGGAATACCAGTAGGCGGTGTTGTTGTAAATATGTTAATTGAAAAAGAAACTGTGAAAGAAGATTCTCCTGACTTTGTAAAAAACAGGGTAAAGATGCAAGATGGATATATGAATGAGATCTGGGAGAGTTTCCCCGATGTAAGAGGAATAGTTCCTCTTTTTGAAACTGAGATTAGAGGAACAGGGATGCTAAAAAGAGCAGCTGATAAACTTTTCGTATAAATAAAATAAAATTACTAAACTATTAAAATTTTTATCTTTCTTATAGGTGGAGCATTCGTCTAG
>JAUWOM010000024.1 GCA_030612085.1 Actinomycetes bacterium | reverse complement strand
AATTCCCTTTCACATTGCCTTTGAATTGTTAATTGCTTAACATTAACACTATCCCCATCAAGCTTTTTAGCAATTCTTAACTCAGAAGCTAATATAGCAACTTCTTTTTCTCCACCTGTCTGATTTATGGTAACACAAGTTCCACAGCCAATAATTATTATATTTTTTTTATCTTTTATTATTTCTTTTATTTCGTCGAAGGGTTTTCTTTCTGCTACAATCATATTTTACCTCCTAATAAAGCGAACTTATTATTAATCCAATCTTTTTTAATTAAGTATTTGAGATTCTCACTCCCATTTCTTTTAACTGTTTGTGTTCTTCCTCCTCAAATCTTTCTTCTATTAATTTTATAGGATTAGGACCTAATTTTTTAATTTTCTCAGTCATATTTATGGCAATATCAGCGAAATATTTTCCCATAGAGGAAGCCATTTTATAAATCTCCAATCTCTCTCCACCTATTCTGACTTCATCTAACAACTTTTTTACTATTGACACCATCTTCTCTGCTCTTTCATTCCCGGTTCTATATTGACAACTTCCTTCAAGACAACTGGCGATAAAGACTCCATCATAACCCTCCTCAAATACTCGCAGTATATGAACAGGTGTTAAGTATCCTGCACATGGAACTCTAACTATTACAACGTTTGGAGGGTATTCAACTCTCATCGCTCCGGCTAAATCAGCGGCAGAGTAACCACAATATTCACAACAAAAAGCTATTATTTCAGGTTCAAACATAATTAAACTAACACTTCCTCTCTTAGTGATAATTCTGCAGCAATCATCTGATCATGAGGGTAATTAATTACATCTATAGCACCAGCTGGACAAGCAGAGGCACATATTCCGCAACCTTTGCACTCAAATGGATTTATCTCAGATACTCCTTGCTCATTTATTTTTGGTACTCCTGAAGGACAAACTCTTACACAGGTTAAGCAAGCTATACATTTCTCCTCATCTACTTTACAAATTTTAATACCAACTTTCATTTCTTTTTTAGATAAAACTGTACTTGCGCGAGAAGCGGTAGCTAAAGACTGAGCTATAGTCTCTCTTAAATACTTAGGAGAGTGAGCAAGACCACAAACAAATATTCCATCCCTTTTTGTATCAACTGGCCTTACCTTTAAATGTTTCTCTAAAAAGAATCCATTTTCATCCAGAGGCACTCCCAGCATATTTGCTAATTTTTTATTTCCTTCAAGAGGAATAATTGCTGTAGAAAGAACAATTAAATCTACTTTAATTTTAAGATTCTTTCTTAAATTAAGGTCAAAGAACGAAATCTCTAAGTGTTTTTTGTTATCATACTTTTGCACTTCAGGTTTTTTATCATCTTCAAATCTCATAAAAACAATACCCATTTCTCGTGCTTTCGTATAATATTGCTCTATAAATCCGTAGCTTCTAATATCCTTATAAAAAATAAATATATTTGAGTCAGGATTTTTTTCCTTAAACTTAATTGCATTTTTTATGGCTTTACCACAACAAACTCTACTGCAATAAGTTCTTTCATCATTTCTACATCCTACACATTGAATCATAGCCAGGTTATCTATTGTACCTAGTTTCTCCTGGTTACCAGTAAGTTTTTGTTCAAAATCAACTTGTGTCATTACCCTTTTGTCTTCACCTAACAGGTATTCGTTACCCCTATACTCATCTCCACCAGTGGCAATGATGGTAACCCCATGCATAATTTTTCTGATATCCTCTTTTTCTCCTGGCTTTTTTATAACTACTTTTGATTGAAAATTACCAACATATCCTTTCACATCTATAACTTCTGAATTGACTAAAACTTCTATATTAGTATTTGAGACGATCTTCTCTCTTAAGTTAGTCAAAAGTTTTTGTGGGTCATCTCCTGATAGGGTAAAAACTATCTTTTTTAAATGCCCTCCTAACTCATCCTCTTTTTCTACTAAGGTTACAGGATGTCCTTGCTCTGTCAGGTTCAAGGCTACTACCATTCCTGCCATTCCTCCACCTACTATAAGTGCTCGAGAATTAATACCTACATAATTTTCCAGAAGTGGTTTTGCTTTCTTTATTTTAGCTATTGCCATCTGAATTAAGCTCATAGCTTTTTGAGTCGCCTTATAGGGAGAACTATAGTGAACCCAACTACATTGTTCTCTTAAATTAACAACCTCAACCATATTATAATTTATTCCAATATCTCTTAGAATTTCTTTGAAAAGCGGAGCATGTGTTCTTGGAGAGCAGGCACCTACAACTAATCTGTTTAGATTATACTGAGTCATCATATATTCTATTTTTTTCTCAATTTGGGGTGAGCAAGCATAAAATTCATTCTCCACAACAACTACATCGCTGATAGTTCTTATAAATTTTACCAACTCTGCCATCTTAACTACTCTGGAAATCTCATTTCCACAATGACAAAGAATTACACCAATTCTTGGATTTTCATAATCAATTTCCATTTGAATAGGATATTTCTTTTTCTCAATAAGACTGCCTTTTTGATCTGCTAACAATGCTGATGCCAAAGCAGTAGTTCCACTTCCTTCAGTGATAGAATCTGGTATGTCTTTTGGTTCAGAGAAGGAACCACATACAAATATCCCATCTCTACTTGTATTTAGAGGTTTAAAATCAGTAGTTTTGATAAATCCATGCTCGTTCAGTTCTATTTGATATATTTGACTATCTCTTTTGGTTGTTTTTGGAGCAACAAACCCCATAGAAAGAACAATCACTTGAAAATTTTCTTTCACTAATTTACCATTTTTACTTACATAGGTAATAATTAAGTCTTGAGTTTCTGGGTCTTCTTCAATAAAGGAAGGTCTACTTCTTATGTAGTCAACCCCATAAAAATTCTTTGCTTTTTGATATAGTTCCTCATAACCCTTACCGTATGCCCTCATATCAAGTGTAAAAATTTTAGCTTCTATTTCTGGCAAATTTTCTTTGGCTAAGATTGCTTCCTTTGTAGCATGCATGCAGCATACAGTCGAACAATAATCATGTTTCTTATTTCTCGTTCCAACGCACTGAATAAAACCGATTTTTCCTGGCTCTTTATCATCGGATGGTCTGACAAGTCTTCCTCCCGAAGGACCAGATTTAGTCATGATTCTTTCTAATTGGAGAGAAGTGATAACATTTTTAAATTTACCAAAACCAAGTTCAGTTATAGTAAATGGATCAATAAGTTCAAATCCCTGAGCTAATATTATCGCCCCTACATGGATGTATTGCATTTCAGGAACAGCATTAAAGTTTATGGCACCTTCAGGACAGATTTCTTCACATTTTCTACATGAAAGACAACTTTTTATGTCTAATTCTGGATGGTATTTCTGAACCTCTTCTTTCAAATCTATCTTATCTATTCTAAAGATATTTTTCATAATTTGTGGGTAAGGTCGATAGATTATTTTTCTTTCAACCAGACTGGCATCATACTCACTTGGAATTTTTACTGGGCAGACCTCAGCACATTTTCCACATCCAGTACATTTATTTATATCTACAAAGTTAGGTGTTTTATATAATGCCACTTCAAAGTTGCCAGGATATCCACGTACTCTGGAAACCTCAACTGAAGATAAAATCTCTAAATTAAAATGTTTCCCATCAATGTAGTGAGGCTTTCTCACTATTGTTGCTCTGCACATTCTTTTTTCACTTATATCAACAAGTGCATCATCAAAAGCCATAGTTTCTACATCAAAATTACGTAGACAACCCAATGGTTCAGGAGCTATTGCACAGAAAAAGCAATCAAGAGTAGGATATGTTTTGTCAAGTTGAGCCATCTTACCACCCAGAGTCCATGATTTCTCAACCAAATAGACCTTTAAGCCAGACTCAACAAGGTCAAAAGCTGCTTGAACTCCAGCAGTACCACCACCTACTACTAATACTGAGCCTATCTTTTCTAATTCTTTACTTATTTTAGAGATATCTTCCATAAGAATCCATTATAAAAATACTTAAACAATTTTAAAACAAAATCTTCTAATAACCTTCATTTTTTATTTTTAAGTTTTATTTTACGCTTAATTGGATTTGGACCTAACTTTCTAACCGTCTCAGTTATTTTAGTAGCAGCTTCAGCAAATTCACGTCCCATAGCTGAAGACATATAAAATATATCAACTCTTTCTTCTTCCAAACCTAACTCTTTTAATATCCTCTTAACCTGCTTAATTCTTTTAGCTGCTTGCAGATTTCCAGTTCTATAATGACAACAACCTTCCAAACATCCCGCCACGATTCCTCCATCAGCTCCCATTTCAAACGCTTTCAACATATATATTGTTTCAAATTTTCCAGCACAAGGTAGTTTAATTATCTTAACATTTGGAGGATAATTCATTCTCATAGAACCAGTAAGGTCAGCTGCAGCATATGCACATTGATTACAACAAAAAGCTATTATTTCAGGTTCAAAATTACTCATACCAACTCCTTCTTAAAAAGAGCTTCAATTTTTGGTATAACTTGTTCATCCTTATAATTCTTCAGGCTAATAGCACGAACTGGACAAACTCCTACACAAATGCCACATCCATAGCAGTTAGTAACCTCAATCTGAGCTACTCCATTTTCATTTATAAATGGAACCTGATATGGGCATATTCTTACACAGTTAAGACAAGCAACACATTTGTCCTGGTCAACAACAGAAACTTCTCCTCCAGCAAGAAGTTCTTTTTGGGAAAGTATAACTGTTGCTCTTGAAGCAGCTGCTTGTGCTTGTGCTACGGCTTCTCCTATATGTCTTGGAGTATGAGCTAATCCGCACAGGAAGAAACCCTCTGAAGCAAAATCAACTGGTCTCAATTTGGGATGCGCTTCCTCATAAAATCCCTGTTCTATCAATGATACTCTTAAAATCTTAAATAGTTCCTCATTGCTGGGGGAGGGAATTATACCTCTACTTAATAAGAGAAGATCACAATCTATTAAAAATTCTCTTCTCAAACTCAGGTCAATAGTTTTTACTCTAACTTTACCATTCATCTCAGGTAATACTTCTGGCTTATTATTATCGTCATAGCGTAGAAAGACAATTCCCATATCCCTTGCTTTGGTATAATATTGTTCTAAAAAGCCATAAGTCATAATGTCTTTATATAATATAACTATTTCTATATCAGGGTTAATCTCTTTTAGTTTGAGAGCGTTCTTTATAGCTTCTCCACAACAAACTCTACTACAATATGGATGCTCTTCTGTTCGAGAGCCAACACATTGTATCATAACGACTTTCTCTAATTGCTCTGGGTTAATTTCCTTTTCTACTAATTTATGCTCAAATTCTAATTGACTTAAGATTTTATTATTTGCTCCATAACCATAATCAGTTCCCTGATACTCTTCACCACCAGTTGCTACTATTAGTACTCCATGTTCAATATCAATCTGTTCAAACTCTCCATCTTTAATTCTGCGCTTTATTTTTGACTTAAAGTTCCCAACAAAACCAGCAATATGAGTTAATTCAGAATTTGTTAAAAGAGTTATATTTGGATCTTTTCCTATTTTGTTTATAAGTTCTTCTACAAATTTTTTTGGTTGCTTTCCTTCAAAATCATATTCTATTCTCTTAGCAAGACCACCTGGCTCATTTTTCTTTTCAATTAACACTACTTCAAAACCTTGTTTGCTGATTGTTAGAGCAGCAGTCATTCCCGCAACTCCAGCTCCCAAAATAAGGGCTTTTTTATTAATGGGGATAGAAAATAATTCTAAAGATTCTAAACTGGCTGCTCTTGCTACGCTCATCCTGATTAAGTCCTTTGATTTTTCTGTCGCTTTTTCTGGTTGATTAGAATGAACCCAGCTGCATTGATTTCTGATGTTTGCCATCTCAAACAAGAATTGATTTAATCCAGCATTTCTTAAACTTTCTCTAAACAATGATTCATGAGTTCTTGGACTGCATGAGGCAACAACTACTCTGTTAAGATTATTTTCTTTTATGATTTGAGATATTTGTTGCAGACTATCTTGAGTACAAGCATACTTCATGTCCTCGCAATAAACCACGTTTGGCAATTTTTCGCTATATTTTTTTACAGAATTGATGTCTACAACTCCAGCAATGTTGTTTCCACAATGACATATGAAAACACCTATTCTTGGTTCCTGACCAATAACATCCAACTCTTCAGGAAATATTTTTTTCTTGACCAATGTCCCTCTTTTTGATGATAAGAGAGCTCCAGCTAAACCAGCAGTAGCACATCCCTGTGTAACAGATTCTGCTATATCCTTTGGTTCTGAGAAAGGACCGCAAACGTATATTCCATCTCTTGTAGTTTCCACAGGTGAATATCTATCTGTTTTACAGAATCCATACTTATTTAAATCAAAATCTATATTTTTGGATATTACTTGAGCATCAACTGATGGTTCTACTCCAGTTGATAGAATAACTAAATCATACTCATCGGTTTTCAATGAGTTCTCTTGCACAGAAGTTACAAATAGATTATGAGTTAATGGATCTTCTTCTATAGATGATGGCATGGATCGAATATATTTTACCTTGTATTTATCCCTGGCTCTATTATAGTACTGGTCAAACTCTTTCCCATATACCCTTATGTCCATATAATAGATTGATACATCGATTTCAGGAATATGTTCTTTAATCATTATTGCTTCTTTGGTTGCCTGCATACAACAAACAGAGGAACAATAATCTTTTTCTTTATTTCTTGACCCAACACATTGAATAAAAGCAATCTTTTCTGGCTTCTTACCATCGGATAATCTCTGAATATGACCTAAAAATGGACCTGATGAATTCATTATTCTCTCAAATTGAAGAGCTGTAATCACATTAGGGTATCTTCCATAACCAAGTTCTTTTAATTTGCTTATATCTGATTGTTCAAATCCTACTGCTAAAATTAAGGCACCAACATCTAAATTAATTAATTCTTTCCTATCCTCAAAGTTTATTGCACCCGTTGGACATATTTTACTGCAAGCTTCACATTTTCCCATTGTTAAATATCTGCAATTAGGTGCATCTATAACTGGAACATTGGGATCTGCTTGTGGAGAGAATCTGTAAATAGCCTTTCTTTGAGATAGTCCCAAATCAAATTCATTTGGTAATTTAACTGGACATGCTTTCTCACACTGACCACATCCAGTACATTTGTCTAAATCAACATATCTTGGATTTCTTTTAATTGTAACCTTAAAGCTTCCAGCATAACCGTCGACCTTTACTACTTCACAAAGTGTCATTGTCTCGATATTTCGATGTCTTATACATTCAACTAATTTGGGAGCAAGTATACAGGTGGCACAGTCATTGGTAGGAAATGTTTTATCCAACTGTGTCATTTTTCCACCAATTGATGGTCCCTTCTCCACTAAATAAATTTTATATCCAGAGT
This sequence comes from Actinomycetes bacterium, assembly GCA_030612085.1. Lineage (GTDB taxonomy): Bacteria > Actinomycetota > Humimicrobiia > JAHJRV01 > JAHJRV01 > JAHJRV01. The sequence goes on along the minus strand of JAUWOM010000024.1, from coordinate 4,849 downwards.
CAGCTAAGTCCAGTGAAGCTTGAATTCCTGAAACACCAGCACCTATAACCATTACTGCGCCAGTTTTGGATATTTTTTTTGTCAAATTTTGCTCATTTTGTAATAACAATCTGAAGCCTTTGTTTAGGTTATTAATTTTATTTATATATATACTGAATTTTACTTTAAAAAAGAAGGAAACTTAAAAATAATTTTAAAAAATACAAATTCAAAATTTTTAAGACAACGTCATTAAATTATACAGAAAGCTAATAAAATCGTAAACTAAATTTAACTCAAAAAATAATTATTAAAATTTTCTAAAATCTTTTAGAATTCTGATATTAATATGTTTTTATAAAATAAATAACCTTAATATTTTTTTGAATTGGTAAAAATAGTTTATACTATTTATAAATTAAATCTATGTTTTTGAACTATTTACTGCACAAATTTCTCGAGTAAGCTTTTAAGTATCAATATAAAGCTAATTTTAAATTAAATATTGAATTGTATTTTTATATTTTTTAATATTAGAATATTTATTACTATTTTTGTTAATAATTTAAAGATATTTGGCTACGATTTTAAATATAATAATATTTAAAGTTACTTTTATTTTAGGAAGGAGGGAATGATGTTAATTGTTGCTGAGAATATTAATATAAGAAATACAAAAATAGGTACTTCTATGAGAGAACGTAATAGTGAACCAATAATTGAACTGGCAAAAAGTTTGAAAGATGCTGGCGCTAACTATTTGGATATAAATATTGGTCCAGGAACAAAGGGTGGACCCGAGTTAATAAAATGGTTAGTAACATCAATTCAAGAAAAGGTTGATATTCCACTTTGTCTTGACACAAAAAATATAGAGGCTATGAAAGCTGGATTAGAGGTTCATAAAGGAAGAGCTATAATAAACTCAACAGATGGTTCTGAAGAGCAGATGAATAAAGTAATGCCACTGGCTAAAGAGTTTAATGCAGCAATAATAGGATTAACTTTAGATGAGAGTGGTATTCCAAGGGATGAAAATGAGAGATTTCAAATTGCATTTAATATTATGACTAAAGCAACTGAATACGGAATTTCACCAGAGGATTTATATATTGACCCTATTATATTACCAGTTTCTGGAATGCAGGATCAGGTAAATTACGCAATTGAGTCCATAAAAATGTTTAGTCAATTATCTGATCCACCTCCAAAAACTATTGTTGGATTATCAAATATTTCTCAGTCATCTCCTCCTGAGCTTAGAAGTTTGTTAAATAGAACCCTGCTTATTATGTTGGCTTGTAATGGACTATCTGCTGCTATAGCTGATTCGTTAGATAAAGAGCTAATGACTGTTTTAAAGACATATGATATTTTAACTAACAAGGTTCTTTATGCTCATTCATATCTGGACTAAAATCCTTACAATTAACATACTATTAACAAATTCGATTTATAGTTTGCTCTTTAAAAAATATTAAATAGAATTTACTAAAAAAAATAATCAGTAAAAATGGAAAAATTAGTTAAAAATACTTCTATCTGGGTGTTAATCCAACTTGTTTATAATGAATTTATTTAAAAAATTAATATTATTTCAAAAAAATTTTAGAAGATTCACAATTAGTATACATTTTATAAAAAATTAATTTTGGACTTCTATTAAATGAAAAAAATTAAGGAAATATTAAAAAAGATTGAGAAGTTAAGGGATAAAATAAGAGAGCATAATTACTGTTATTTTGTCTTAAACCAGCCAGTAATCAGTGACGAAGAATATGATAAGTTGATGAGAGAACTTGTAAAACTTGAAAAAAAGTATCCTGAGCTTATAACTCCCGATTCACCTACTAAAAGGGTTGGTGCTCCAGTAGATGAATTGAAATCTGTTGAGCACAGGGAGAAGATGCTTAGTTTGGAAAATGCTTTTTCAAAAGATGAAATTGAGAATTTCTTAAGCAGAGTTTACAAAGGTTTGAAAAATGAGGAAGTTGAGTTTGTATGTGAACTAAAGATAGATGGTTCAGCTACAAATTTGACATACATTAATGGAATTTTTATAAGAGGTACAACCAGGGGTAATGGGTTTAGGGGTGATGATGTAACTTCAAATTTAAAAACTATAAAATCTATTCCTCTTAGAATGTTATCATCATATCCTGAGGGTGAGGGTGAAATTGAGATAAGGGGTGAAGTATATATACCCATCTCTACTTTCAAATTGATTAATAAAGAAAGACAGGAAAAAGAACTCCCCCTTTTTGCAAATCCAAGAAATGCAGCTGCTGGTTCATTAAGGCAATTAGATCCTCATGTTGTAGCAAAAAGAAATCTTAATATTTTCATTTATGGGGTCGGACATTGGCCAGTATCTAAATATGAGAATCATTTTGAGGTTCTGCAATATCTAAAGGAATTAGGATTTAGAATTAGTCCATATATTAGAAAAGTAAAAGATTTAAATGGAATATGGGATTTTTGTAAATGGTGGGAAGATAAAAGAGATGAACTAGATTTTGAGGTAGATGGAGTTGTTATAAAGGTTAATTCCTTTTTGCAACAAAAAACCTTGGGTGAAACTACTCGAAATACTCGTTGGGCAATTGCTTACAAATTTCCCTCTGTTCAAAAAACTACAAAAGTTCTTGATATAAAGGTGGGTGTTGGTAGAACAGGAACAATTACCCCAGTTGCTGTCTTAGAACCTGTTCAAATTTCAGGGTCAGTGGTTAGCAGAGCAACTCTACATAATATAGATGAGATAAGACGAAAGGATGTAAGAATAAGAGACACAGTATTGGTTCAAAAAGCAGGAAAGGTAATTCCAGAAGTTGTTAAAGTAATTACAGAAAAAAGAACTGGAGATGAGAAGATATTTGATATGCCAAAAAAATGTCCAGTTTGTAAGTCGAATATTATAAGGCTTCATAATGAGGTGGCATATAGATGTATCAATGCTGCATGTTCTGCACAACAATTTGAAAAAATACTTCATTTTGCAAGTAGAGGAGCAATGGATATTGATGGTTTAGGACCTTCAATTATTTCAAAGCTTTTAGAAAAAAAACTAATCAGAGATGTAGCTGATATCTATTATATAAAATTCGATGATATATATCAATTAGACCTATTTAAGGAGAAATCCACAACTAATCTTTTAAATGCAATCCAGAGAAGTAAAAAAAGACCTTTAGAAAGGTTGATATATGCACTTGGAATAAGATATGTTGGCTCACATACTGCTGATATTTTAGCAAGGAATTATAAGTCAATAGAACAATTGTCAAAAACAGGTGAACAAGAGCTGTTATCTATATATGAGATTGGACCTCATATTGCGCAAAGTATAGTAAATTTTTTCAAACAGAGTAGTAACAAAAAAATTATAGAGAAATTGAAAAGAGCTGGTTTATTGATGGAGCGGGAAGTTATAGAGGAATTACCTCAATTGTTTGAAGAAAAGAGTTTTGTTATTACTGGAAAACTTACTGGTTATACAAGAGATGAAATTATAGAGTTAATCAAGAGTTTAGGAGGTAAAGTATCTTCAAGTATAAGTAAAAAAACTGATTATGTACTTGTTGGTGAGGAGCCAGGAAGTAAGTTCGAAAAAGCAAAAAAGTTAAAATTAACAATAATAAGCGAAGAAGAATTCAACGAATTAATAAAATAAATTTTAGCACTATGTCATTGCGAGGAGCGTTAGTAACGTGGCAATCTCAAATAAGATATAATATTTAATCTACTCAAAATTAGATTGCGCAATTTATCCCGAGCGAAAGAGAGGAACCTCGCTCGCAATGACAACCAGGACCTACTCAGAACAAGTTATGTAATTTCATTAGATATATCATAGAATCTAACAAAATAACAATATTAAAAAAAACATAAATATGAGTAATAAAATAGATTTTTATAATGAAGAAAATTATTGTCCCTGGAATTTTTGGGAAGCTGTTGTAGCTGTTTTCTTAACTATACCCCTAATCTTAATTTTAACTATACCAATAGCTTATTTACTTGAAAGAAATATGGGGGAAGTTATTTTTTCACCTTCTGAAATTTCTAACTTTGGATTTGCTATAGCATATTTTATACAGGCTGTAGTGCTTCTTATTCTCCTATGGCTATTTGTATTTTATAGAAACAGAGCAACCTGGTATGATTTGGGAATTAAAACATTCAGTTTCTTAAAAGGAATATTTTTAACTTTGTTTGGAATTACTGCAATTTTTTTTATAAATATGGTTTATACAATTTTCCTTCGTTTTATACCATGGGACACAAGCAAGGATAAAATCAAGTTATTAATTGAAAATAAAAATATATCATTAACAATGCTTTTTATAGTTGCTGTTATAATTGCTCCAATTTGTGAAGAGCTATTTTTTAGAGGATTTTTATTTCCTGCTTTTAAAAAGAAAATGACCACTTTTTCTGCTATGTTTTTAAGCTCAATTTTGTTTGCAGTTTTTCATCTTGAACCAACACAATTAATTCCTTTAATTGGCATAGGGTTTATTTTAGCCTTCGTATATGAGAAGGCTAAATCACTAATTCCATCAATATTATTGCATTCTTTAAATAATTTAATTGCAATAATTATTTTGTTTCAATTTATAAAATATAGTTGATGATATACATCATGAAATATAATTTAAGGTTACATCAAAATAAATTAATTTTTAAGTTTATAAAATTTTCTATTAAAAAATTAAAAAGTCTGTGAAATAATTTTAACTATTAACTGAATTAATTCTAATAGAGTGAGAAGATACATTATTAAAAGAAAGGAGAAAAGCTCGCTTTCCTTGATTATAAAAGGAGTCTGGGAGCTATATTTCTAAATGGAAGAAATCAGCAAAAAAGA